>JAPUIL010000746.1 GCA_027297085.1 Verrucomicrobiota bacterium
ATTACCGATAAACGCTCCGATATCGAATCCCATAGGTCCATAAAAAGCGAACTCCGGGTCGATAACATAGGTCTCCTCCTCGTTTGTCATGAGACTGCCGATATGAAGATCGCCGTGCAATAACGCTTCGGCATTGTTCATGAACTTATACTTCATTTCGGCGACGGCAATTTTTAGGGCGCCATCCTGGTGGATAAAGTTTTTGTCTTCTTCTGTAAGCTCGGAGTTGTAGTCGTTGGTCTCGTTTTGTTCGTATGGGTGGGTGAACACGAAGTCCTCCGTTAAATTACACAGCTCCGGATTGATAAACTGAGCGACCGCTTCCTTCTTTTCGCCGGATTTTAGATACCAGTCAGAAGTGAAGAAGAGGGTATTGGCCAGGAAAGTGGACATATGGTCCGCCAGATGAGGAAACACCTTCCCTTCAATGATCTGTCCACGAAGAATCTTATGCTGGGTCAGGTTCTGCATGATTACCACCGACATTTCGACGCTGGAGAAGTAGATATCGGGAACCAGGTCAGGACACAGAGCTTTGTGTTTCTCCAAAGCCTGAATTTCAAAGCGCATACGTTCGCGGGTAAGAGCCCAGGATTCCCCGACTACCCGAAGGTAAGGAACCGCTTGTTTAAGGGCAATTGTCTCTGAAGGGTTGTCACTGTTTGTGATCAGATAGACGTAATTCAGATTTCCATCGCCGACTTCAACAACCTCCAGACTGTCGAAGCTGGAAAAGAGAGTCTGCATAGCCTCAATGGATTTAAGATAATCGACAACTGATTCCGCAGTCAGAATTTCATAGGCCATAGGCGGTGAAGAGCATAATTTATCAACGAAAATTCATCAAACGGCATAGCGTTCTCCCGGGAGTCTGTCAATGGGTTCAGGCCTGAACCGGTTCTAATCAAGGGATGCCAATATGGATTGTACCCTTTCTCGAATTTGTTCAGTCAACGGAGTGACTCCCGTTTTAAAAGTCAGCGATCTTTCCTTCAGGAATTTTTTAATTTCGATGGGCGTGTCGAAAATGACT
Organism: Verrucomicrobiota bacterium; assembly: GCA_027297085.1. Taxonomy (GTDB): domain Bacteria; phylum Verrucomicrobiota; class Verrucomicrobiia; order Opitutales; family UBA2995; genus UBA2995. The sequence continues at coordinate 1,034 of JAPUIL010000746.1, forward strand.
TCAGCGTTGCGTGGGCCATAGTAGGTCTCGTTTTCAAGCACATCTTCTTCAAGTTTGAAGAGCGTCTCGGCGATGCGGTCGGTGGTTGGGTTTTCCTTCAGGTACCGGCCCGGATAACTGTAGAACTGTTGCGCCACAAAGATGTGGTCCAATTGGTCGTAGAGTTCCTTTTCGCGTTGGGTGCTCACAGGTGACATCTGATTTGTCAGTTCTCCGCGGATTTTTCCACGTAGCGCTTTGATGCGCATTGGCATACTCATTCCGGTATTTTTCGATCCCTGTAGGATCTCAATGGGTTCAATGAGGCTGGCCTGCAGCCCCTGAATGCGCTCAACCAGTTTGCCCCGTCGGGCATGTCCAAGGAATTCCTCTTCCTTGATCGCAAGCAATGCCGAGCCCAGGCGATAAATGCGTTTCACTGGATCCAGATCGGGCCTGGGTTTCCAGGTGATGTGTTGTTCCAACCTATCCAGCCTTTTCGAAAAAGTGTCTTCAATACCAGCTCCATGTCTTATACGAATACATGTTGGGACAACATAACTCTCCCTCTCTTCCGGCAACTTGGCGGTCGCCCGTAGCAGAATATTGGCTACCCCGTTATTCAGTTCGTCCAGCAGTTCGTGATGGTGATAAATTTCGCCTTCCGGAAAAATTACCAGAGGGAATTTGCCTTCCTGCAGGATACGCATGGCGGTCTTTATGGCGCCTATATCACCGCCTTCGCGGTTTACAGAAAAGGCTCCTGCCTTTTGTAGCATAAAGCGTTGAAAGGCGGTCTTCTCAAAGCCTTCCCTGGCGGCCATAAAGTGAAAGGTAAATCCAAAGCGCCGGGCAGCGGTGACCATCAGACTCGGGTCGGCATGGTCAGCGTGATTGGGGGCCACCAGGACCGAGTGTCCGGCATCCACAAGTTTCTTTAAGCCTTGGGCACCTGTGATCTGAATGCCGGTAATCTTATATTTTTTCTTTAGGAAATAATGAGAGATCAGGGTCAGGACCGGCTTAAACCACGGTGAGTATTTAGGGGGGTGGTGGATGTAGGGTACCTGAGGTCGAAAAAGATTCATGATTTTGATTCAGTATATTGCCGGGCCAGGTCTTTTAAGGTGGTCAGATCCAGTTTGCCGGATCCCAAGTAGGGAAGATTCTCAATGAAAAAGAACAGGTCCTTACGTGGTTTCCAAAGATTAGGCAAATCGGCGTCGGCCAGTTTTATCTGGCATTCCTCCAACTGCCCCGGGGTTAGCGTATGTAGTACGACCAGGCGCTCACCTTTGCGTTCATCAGGGAGGCCGGTAACCGCAAAACACTTCTCAGTTTCGTCGACAAGCTCGTGGAGAACATCCTCTACTTTGATGTGAGGAACCATTTCTCCTCCAATTTTGCTGAACCTGCTCAAGCGGTCGGTAATGGTCAGGAAGCCATCTTCGTCAACCGCAACTATATCTCCCGTGGTGTACCAGCCGTTCTTAAGGACTTCAGCGGTTTTTTCGGATTTTCCAAGGTAGCCTTGCATGACGTTTGGACCCTTGACAAGCATTAGGCCCGGTATGCCCACCGGTACGGACTGCTGTGTATCAGGATCAACAATACGGATACTGATGCCAGGTAGCGGGTGGCCAATTTTGCCCGGTTTTATCCCTATCTGGTGTAGCCGGCCTAGGTGAAGATCGCGGGTGTTGGCAGAAACTACTGGTGAACATTCTGTGCATCCGTACCCCTCGACCGGGTACAAACCAAATTTTTCCTCAAATGCCTTGGCCAACCGTTCCGGGAGTTTTTCAGCTCCGACCATGACAAACTCGACGCTCTCCAATTGTTCGGGTTGGCAACCCCGCAAGTAGATTTGCAAAAAGGTTGGCGTCGTGATCATGGTGGTGACACGATTTTCTTTGATAAGCCCGCCGATCACCTTGGCATCGAGCGGATTGGCGTGATAGGTTACCCCTAATCCCAGAGTCGGCGGCAGCACAAGTGCGCCGGTAAATCCGAAAGAATGGAAGAAGGGCAGGATTCCCAGAAACACATCCTTTTTACCTAAGGCAAGTGTCTGTCCTACCTGCTCAATGTTGGAGACAATGTTGTAATGGCTCAACATCACGCCCTTGGGATCACCAGTACTGCCGCTGGAAAAGATAATTGTTGCAGTGTCCTCCAGCAAAGTTTTTCGCGATTGCCCCAGAGCCTTTTCCAAAAGCCTTACCGGTAACAGCCATGCCATGAGAAGGCCTGCCAGTTTTTCAAAAATACCTGGCTTCGCAGCCAACTTTTCCAAGAAAACGGTATTCTCGGGCAGTGATAGTTTAATCCGGGTAAGAAAGAGCTTTGAAGTCACTATGGTTTTGATGCCGCACTGTTCGATACAGGAAGCTATCGCTGATTCTGATAAAGTATAGTTGAGGTTGACTGGGACCTTACCCAACAAAAACGCCGCATAATTTACCAGCGCTCCTGGGACGGAAGGTGGCAAGAGGATGCCCACTTTTTCCTGGTCTTTCCAGAGAGGCCGCAAACGCCTAGCCAGGAAAATCACTTTGGGAAGCAATGCGCCGTATTTGAGTCGTCCCGACCGTGGATCGGACATGGCAAACCGAAGGGGATGGGTTTTGGCTGTCCGGACAAAACTACGGTGGAGTGTTTTGAAATTTGCCTTCCTGAAGTGCCAGGCTTCCGTTGCCAATTCCTGAACAGCTTCCCGCACTTCGAACGGTTTGGAATCTGCTGGCATCGCTTTGCCAAAGCTGACGGTTACTGGAAAGGGAATTTGTCGCGGCCACTTGAAGAGGAAGCGTCCGCGTTCGTAACTGAAGATACTTCCCCAAACTCCGTCCAGGTTTACCGGAATGATCGAGTTGTCCAGATTGCGCATGATTTTCTCATATCCGCGCCGGAACGGTAGCAAGTTTCCGGTTCGCGATATTTGTCCTTCCGCAAAGATACATACAACCTCGCCCGATTGGATCATGGCTGATGCCAGTTTCAAGGCCTGGATTGTTTCCCGGGGCCGCTGTGTGGAGGGAATGGGGATCGCCTTTAGGATTTTGGCGAACGGTTTAATAAACCAGATCGCGGAAACATCCTGGGCGACAATGAATCGGATCGGTCGATCGATGGAGGCGACCAGCAGCAATGCGTCTACGTAGGATAAGTGGTTGCAAACAAAGAGGATACCTTCCTTATCGGGTATATTATCGCGACCTTGGATTCGGATACGATAGAGCGTATGCGTCAGAAATACCAGCAACAAGCGGAGCAGAGAATCGGGTAACAACCACACCACGTAAATGGTCCCGGCGAGTGTTACTGCGCCGATAAACGTGAAGACGTTGGCCGTACTGAAACCGATACTCTTGATTAGTATATAAACGGCAGCTGCCAGCAGGATGCCTATCCATGACAAGAATGCCTGCATGGCGATGATGGAGCCTTTCCGGCTCCTGTCAGGCCGGTGCTGAACGAGGGCATTGATAGGTATGATGTAAAATCCGCCGAAGAATCCTAAAAAGCCAAGGAATATGCCGAATTCCCTTGTGGAAAGGCCTTCCTGCCCCATCAGAAAACTGAATACCGCTACACCCAAGGCACCCAAAGGGATCAGTCCGTATTCAATCTTGCGCGCTGATACATAGCCGGCGGTAAAACTGCCGATACCGATTCCCACCGCCATCGTGGCGAAGAGAAGACTTGTATTGGCAAAACTTAGCTGCAGATCATTGCGGCCATAGATCATAACTGCTTGTTGAACCATGGCTCCGAGAAACCAGAAATAAGTGCCTCCCAGTATTGAAAGAAACAATACGCGGTCTTTTCTGGCGTAACTGAATTGCTGCCAGAATTCGCTCAGGAAATTGATGCGGTATTTTTTAGTGGGGTTTGCCGGAGGAAGTTTACCTATTTTCCGACTGGCCAGGAAACCTGTTGCCGCAAGAGCTACCAGAATAATACCTGTAATTAGCTGGTTGTCGAAAGCATCAAAAAGTTGTCCGCCTGCAATGGTTCCGAGGATGATGGCGATAAAAGTTCCCAGACCGATGAAGCCGTTTCCCCAGGACAGGCGCTTTTCTTCAAGAAGCTCCGGCAGCAAGCCATATTTGACCGGACCAAAAAAAGCGCTCTGCGCACTCATAAGAAAAATGACCCCGAACAGCAGGTAGAGGTTGGATAAATACAACCCACAGGCTCCGATGGACATCACGCATATCTCCGCCATCTTTATGCGGACGGCCACCGTGCGCTTGCTAAACTTGTCGGCACAGTATCCTCCTGTCATGGTGAAGAGGATGAATGGGACGGCGAAGAGCATACCGATCAGGAAAACTTGCCAGTCTTGATCGGACTCGCTCGTGAACTGGCTCATGGCCGTATATATGACGACGAACTTAAATACGTTGTCAGAAAACGCCCCCTGGCATTGGGTCACAAACAGACTCCAAAAACTTTTACGCCAATTGGAGGGGGTCTGGGAATTTCTAGAAGTATCCACTAGGAAATTATTGACAGTTTAAATTTTCAACTACAAATCAATGCGTCAAAAGGAGGCTTACAGGCTCAATTCAAAACTTGATTGGCTGCTCGCTCAAGCGAAATACAATTCTCATCAACACGCGACCATCCTCGGTTTGACCCAAATCTCGGCGATAGTAAAGGTCATCCATCCGCCATTGACCACTCCCTTTGTTCAGTCGGGCATATTCAACCCGTGCCAGTGCATTTCCATAGTGATAGTGGTTGTCCAGTACCGCGTAAAATGGCGTCCCACGTAAATGAGGCCCGTTGTACCGGGATTCGAATATGGTTTTCAATGGTGGGTCATTACCTGAACTGACCCCCACTGGATGCACCGGTAATAACAAATTCTTTGCCCGATATGTCGGTTGTTTCACTCCTATTAATTAATGCATAATTATGCACTAATTTATTGAGTTACAACTCCAGTCGTGCAATTCTTGAACTTTATTCAATTTGGTTCTGTTCATGAGAATAACTGTAGGACTCATTCAAAAATTGAGCATTCTGATTCTCGGTATGCTCGGATGTTCTACCTTATCCGCTGAAGCATTCGAGGATATTATGGAGCAGCGGAATCAACTCAATGAGGAAGTGAAGTTTCCGTCAGGGAAGCAGGTCCAGCTTGCAAACTCGCTGGTCGACCATTGCCTTGAGGTAAAATAATTTTTAGGCTCCCTGAGCTTTTTCATCATGAATCCATCTGCTAAATCTATCATCAACCGGGTCATTGTTGGTACTGTTCTCCTATCGTTGGGCGCAATAGCCGGCGTCTATATAGGAATACGGCGTGATCCGGTGTGGGTCTCCCTGTTTACTGGGACGGATCTTGATGGGTGGTTCGTGCAGGCATTGGAATCTGACAAAAGCAAAGACTACTGGCGTGTTGAAGACGGGTTGATTGTGTGTGATTCCATGGGAGACAAGGACCACCAAACAGTATGGCTGCAACATGCTCTGGAGATTGATGATTTCGAATTGAAGCTGAAATTCAGAGCTTTTCGGGACTCTCCAGGAAACAGTGGCGTTCAGGTGAGAAGCCGTTGGGATAGTGGTCCCGATGCCCCAGATGGAGGTTGGATGGATGGCCCCCAAGTAGACATCCACCCACCGCTGCCGTGGCGCACAGGTTTGATCTACGATGAAACTCGCGAAGCAAAACGTTGGATTAGTCCCAGCATGCCGGATTGGAAAATCGAACCTTCCCAAGGACCAGCACAATGGGTATTTAATTTTGCCGATGATCCACAACCTTGGAATTACCTTGTGATACGTTGTGAGGGTACCCGGATTACGACTACACTGAATCGTATGGTAATGTCGGACTTCGATGGAAAAGGAATATTAGACGACGTCGATCATCGAAAACACAATGTGGGTATGAGAGGGTTCATCGCTTTCCAGCTTCATGCCAGAGACGAGCTGAAGCTCCAGTTTAAAGACATTTTCATCCGGGAGCTTTAATTCACTCTCGGCTAGAGTATTCAGCGTTTAGCCTTTTCAGGTAAATACTGATTGTAGTATCTGATGAGCTCTTGAACTACAGGCTCCGATGAAAATTTGGTAATGGCTCGTTCGTGAGCCGCTTCAACCAAGGACTGACTCAGCTCGTTGTTTTCCAGCAATGAGATTATTGCCTTCCCCATTTCCTCTGAGTCGTCTCTCTCTACAAGAAATCCGGTTTTACCGTCTTGGACCACCTCCTTGATACCACCACTTTTTGTTGAGACAATCGGTACTCGTGCCATCATGGCTTCTACCACTGGAATACCGTAGGGTTCCTCCCAAACAGAGGGCAAAATAAATATATCGGCTGTTCGGTAATATGGGAGCAGTTCATCATGGGAGATGCTGCCATGGAAAATAATTTTTCCCGTTAGAGAATCCGGGATCACTCGCTGGAGAATTTGGTAGTATTCATCTTCGAATCTTACCACTTCAACTGCCGCTTTTTTCGTGTAGTATTTGGCCAGATCGCTTGTAATTTTGTCATCGCTTATCGGGACGATGAAATCGAATGGTGCGTTCACTTTTGGACCGATGAGGTTCAAGTGTGCATCCGGAAAGCGCTTAACCACTTCCTCAAATGCTTTTATTAGAACATGTAGCCCTTTTTCAGGTGATATCCTCCCTACAAAGAGAAGGCTTTTCTTGGTAGGATGGGTCTCTCTTTCCAGCCGGGAAGTTGAGTTGAATTGTTCGAGATCTACTCCATTGAATAAAGTATGACATTTGTCCGCGAGTACCGGAAAACGCTGCCGGATTCTGTCGGTCACGTGTTCGCTGCAACTGAGGATCAAATCAACTTTTTTCACCCGTCTCCACATCATGGCTCGATCCAGCTGCGACAACCACTCACAATGCATGTGAATGACAAACCGGCACTTTGGATTGAATGCTCTGATCACCGGTATATATTGCGTGAAATTGTGGATGTGTACGACATCGCATTCCTCTTTTCGGATATCCCTCGCCACTTTAATGCCGTATTCGGGATAATATATGTGCGAGGCAAAGAATGGGCGACGGGGGTTCGTAAAACCCAAGGATGTACGCCTCAGCATATTGACGATTTTCCTTAATCGATCTCTTACAAAACACTTAATACGGCGATATTTAATACCTTCTTCATCGTATTCAGTTTCTGGACGTAATCCGTTATCTTTGGAATATATGACAACCTTATGGTATTCAGCTAGGCGTTTGGCTAATTTGTGATTCAATATAGGTATAGACGTATCTCCACCTACAACTGGCACTGCCGTATCCCACGGCTGTAATACTAAAGCAATTTTCATTTATTTAAATATATTAGGTAACGGATATCCTGATACGTTTTCTGGGAATAGTAGACAAAAACGTCGAGAGACAAGTCCGGCCAATATTTTGTAAATGCGTCCAATCCCAATGACGGAAATGCTTGTGCATCCTTCCATGGTAAGACTGACAACTGGAGGCCTCATGATAAAAATAAAGGTTTAATTAAAGCTGACATCATTGTATTACTGAAAAGGGAGAAAATACAGACCGCAAACTTTTAAAGTGTTGTTTTTGTTATAGTTGGCAAGAGAGTTATCGCTATGCTGTTTTTTTATTCGAATTTATGAGGTTCAGGTCATTCAAACAGCAACTGTATCCGATGTTGTGAAGTTTTCATAGTCGTTTGAGTAATATATTAAACATTTTTTATCGGTACTCACCCAAGCCCAGTGCAGATGCAATTATCGATTTATACCAAACCTCGGCGGACTAACAATTGATACGTCCTTTTCCCCTTCATTCTACGAGAGAATTATCCCACGTATCACATCGGCAACTTCTGTTGAATTGATCGGGTCTTCAGAAGTATTTGGTGTAGTCTGCGCGATAAATACAGGCCAATCGATTCGGTTTTCAGGTAAGCGACCATGTGAGCCCTTGACTAGAGATGCGTCCAGGGGGACTACATCGAGCAGAGCACGGAAACCCAACTTCTTTTTGAGCAAAAACCAGGCAACCTTTAAGGCTGGAAAGGAGACATTGGGATCAAAGAATAACTCCACTGGGTCGTAGCCGATTTTTCGGTGGATATCCACGCAGCGTGCGAAGTCAGGCGCCAGGGTATCATCCAGCCAATAATAGTAAGTGAACCAGCTGCGGGCATCGGCAATTGCTACAAAGTCGCCGGCGCGCGAATGTTCAATACCCATCGCTTGTTTACCACTCTGGTCAAGAACCTGTTCAACGCCCTCCAGGTTTTCCAGATGCCGCTGTACGGCGGAAAGCTTGCTTTTATCATTCACATAAACGTGAGCCACTTGGTGGTCAGCGACGGCGAAGGCTGTACTAGCTCCGCAATCCAACTGTTCGAGTCCGAGTTCATCTTTGATTGTGATCCATCCTTGTTCTCGAAACGACCGGTTGACGTGGATCGGTTTATCCACCTCAGTTATCCCGTATTCGGATAGTAGGACCACTTGTACTGATTGTTTTTCGAAAAACTTAATGAGGTCTCCGACGACCCGATCGATTGCTTCCAGGTCTTCGGAAATCTCTCGATTGTTCGGACCGAGCCGTTGCAGGTTATAATCGAGGTGAGGCAGGTAGACGAGGTTCAGAGTGGGCTGATATTTTTTTTCAACCCACTTCGCCGATGCAGCGATCCATTCCGATGAACCTATTCCCGCATTTGGTCCCCAGAAATTATGAAACGGAAAATCTCCCAGGTCCTGCTTGATGGCTTCCCGCATATTCATCGGGTGAGTGTACACATCGAATACTTTGCGTCCATCTGCAGGGTATATCGGCCGGGGAGTAATTGTGTAGTCAGCTGATGAATACATGTTATACCACCAGAAAAGCTTGGCGCATGTAAAAGTCGGGTCAGTACGTTTCAAGTCCTCCCATAGTTTTGGTTGCTGAACCAAATGGTTGGATTGTTTCCAAAACTGGACCTCGCTGAACTCCCGGTTGTACCAGCCGTTGGCTACCGCTCCATGGGCTGATGGCAGCGTGCCAGTTAGGTAGTCTGATTGAGCCGTACAGGTTACTGCGGGGAAAGCGGGTTTTATATTTTGCAGCTTACCACGATTTACGAATGCCTGGATGTTCGGGGTGCGGTCACCCAGTAAACCGGAAGTTAATCCGACTACATTTATGACCGCCGTCCGCATCATAAGGTCTTCAAACGCTTTATGGCTTTTAATACCACGTCTGTATTGACTTCATGTACTTCAAAGCGTGAACCGATTCTTTTTAGCAAAGTTATAGTGAGGAGCCCTCCGAGGTGCTCACGGAACTCTTCCAATCCTTCTAAAATAGACGGAATCCGTCCCCCATTCTTTTTTTCTAGAAAATCTGAGTAGATTTCAAATTTCAATTGTTGGAGTAGGTTCAGGATTCGCTGGGCGCTGGTAGAATCGAGGTACCCCATTTCTTCTGAATAGAGCGTGTCGATCGCAATGCCTATGGCAACTGCTTCTCCATGGCTGAGTTTGAAGTCAGAAAGCTGTTCCAATTTGTGTGCTGCCCAATGCCCGAAGTCCAGGGGTCTTACCGAACCCATTTCAAATGGATCACCGGATGTGGCAATATAGGCCACGTGGTGTTTGGCGCACCGGTATACCAGCTCTTCCAGAACGCTTTCGTCGAAACGGTTTAGAGCATCTACCTGTAATTCGATCCATTTAAAGAAACCGGAATCGCGAATCAGGGCCACCTTAATGGCTTCAATATAGCCGTTCCTCATGTGCACTTCGGGAAGTGTCCCAAGGAACCGCAGATCATTAATCACCGCAAAAGGCGGGGAAAAGGTACCGACAAAGTTTTTTTTCTGGTGGAAATTTACGCCGTTCTTCACGCCGACGCCTGCATCGGCTTGTCCCAAGGTGGTTGTCGGAAAACGAAAGTGCCGAATGCCGCGGTGGGCTGTGGCGGCGGCGAAACCTACCGTGTCGAGTAAGGCTCCACCACCGATAGCAGCAATATAACTGTGGCGGCAGATACGGCTGTTTTCAATATCCGCATAGATGCGGTCCACTATATCCGGTTCGTTTTTGATAGACTCTCCACCGGGAAGCAGATGGATGCCTTTCAACAGAAGGTCGTTTTCATGGTGTTTGAAATAAGTCTCGATTTGTTCAACCAGGCCCGGATTAGCCTCCCCAACAGCTTCATCGATGTAGAAGAGGGTTTTGTGGCGGTTGCCACTCTCACGTGAACAGGCGAGATCACGGAATATGGGATTGGCAGTATCAAAGACTCCTTTGGTGAAATAGACCCTTAGCTGGTAGGGAATTTGAATGGGGTATTCAATGGGTAGGAATTCGGACATGTTCGATGGGTCAGGTAGCCGGGACGTAACGCTGGGCGATCAATGCAAGAAGGAAGAAAGCCAGAAACAGTCCCATAACAGGGAAGCTTACTAGATGCATACTGTTAAGAATTGCCAAGTCGATAAGGCAAATTCCGGCTAAAAGCGGTCCGATAGTCTTCCCCAGGATCAGTTTACCGCTCTTTCTAGCTCGGGAAAATGTCCAGGCCAACCACAAGGCAGCCATGCAGTATGAGATGGGGAATAAATCTTCAAACGGAGGACCTGCCAGATAAAGAGTGCCAATCATAGGTATGATCAAAAAGGCACAGCCAGCCGCAGATTCCTTCAAAGATGTGGATTCGGTTCGAGCCAGAGCAGTGACGCCCAATACATAAAAAAATATCAGACCGCTTGCCCCCCAGATCAATGGGTTAATATGACCTCTGCCGGCTGCTCCAATGGTCAGGTAAACACCGGTTCGGCAAGCAGCCATCAGAGGAACTCCCAGCACGGTATCCTTGTGAACAAGGTCATAAACTACAATGACTCCGAGCAGTATCAATGCGTAGAAAAGCGGGCCGGTTCCGGCCCAGGCGATGCAACCCAGACCAGCGGCAAATAGCCCAAGAGCCGCCACCAGCACGGTTGATCGTTTTACTTTGCCTGCCGGTATCGGGCGTTCGGGCCGAAAACGTCTATCGAAGTCAACATCGCAATAGTCGTTTAAATACATGCCTCCTGCATAAAGCAGGCTGAGCCCAGCTAGCATGACAACCAACAGGCGAGTATCTTCGCCTCCGTCTAGTATCCAGGCGCACAGGCCGTTGGACCAAACCGTCGATAGGTTTGATACGCGCCCTAAGATCAACCATGAGCGGATGTCTGTCATGGCTTTAGGGGAAATTAAATTTGAGCCTTCCGGCGAGCACTTTTTTACGCCGGGCCGGCCCGAGTCGAGACTTAAGGACCCTCTGAGGCCGCTTATCAGCTACCCAAGCCGCGCTTGTTGAACTCAGCGAGCGTCCAGTCATATTCCAGCACCAGCTGGTCAACTACGTCGGTTTTACCCAGGTCATCGGGCAGGACCTCCCAAGTATAAGTTTCCATTTCGAAGTGCCGGCAGGTTTCTGGATTGGCCTTCAGGAAATCCAAGGTACCAAGGATGTGGTCGCTCGTTGAATACAGGGGCTCTTTGGGCAATGCGTGCAGGGGAATATGAAAATGGATGCGCCATTCGCCGGCAGAGTCCTCCCCCGATGCGCGCGCGGCCAAGGCGATATCAAGATCCTCGTATCGAACGAGGAGTTTGTCCCCGCTTCGGGCGATTACCTGGTGCAGATAGGTCTCCTCGCAGAATCCCGCCAATGCTAGCAGCGTTTTTTCTGAGAAGTCGGCCACTTTCAGAGCGGAGCTCAGGTGAATCTTGCTAATACGAATGCCGTTATCCACCAATCGAGCTAAAGAAGTGCCGGCTGATTCGTATTCAACCGCCAGATGGCAGGTGTCGTAGTTGATGCCTAGACGGCGTAGTAAGAGATCCCTTTTCTCGGGGGCGTATTGCAAAAGTCCTTCAAAAAAGTCCAGCGACTCCTGGCTTGTTTCAAAATAACCAAGGGGCTCGGGCTCCAGACCCAGGTGCAAATCCCGTTCGGTGGATTCACTCAGGTTTTCTATGTGTTCAGCGCAGGAAATCAAATGATTGAAGATAGCCGTTCGTTGGTTTTCTTCGGTTATGAATCGCTTGAATGAACCGGGAAGGGTGCTGACACTACCTTCCATACCTGCCGGTAAGATTTTGCAGAGTAAATCGAATAGAAGGTTTGTGTATTCGAGACGGTCGGTAGATGTCCAATCAGGGCGGTATACCTGGTCCTTGACTCGCGTCCCATGGAAATCTCCGTATGGAAATCCGTTGATGGTAAAAACGTAGCAGTCGTTTTTCTCGAGCCACTTTTTAAACTGCCGCAAGGTCGAAGGCTCGGATAATTCTTGAGCTGCGGATGCGCCGAGTCGTAGTCCGATTGCGTATTCACGATTTGGCGACACTTGGTCGCGAACAGCGAGAGTATAACGATCAAGGGAATCCAGAGTCTCCGGCCATGAACTGCCGCGATGGATATTCGTGCAATAGGCAAGGTGACTGTTGTTGGCAATTCGCATTCTTTATAAAGTAGAACAGGCATCCTGCCTGTTTAAAATTAAGTTCGATGAAGAAAACAGGCAGGATGCCTGTTCTACTTCAGATACACGGTCCCGTGTAAAACGCATAGTATCAAACTCCCTAAGAATCAACCGCGCACCGTAAAGTTCTCGCATTGGCTGAGGAACTTCACCGGGTTATGAAAGAAAACCTTGTCTACGGTTTCATCATCGTATCCACGGCGGCGCATTTCTTGAGCGGCGTATGGCACAGCCAGGGGAACACTGACCCCCCAATCGCAAGCCGAGTTCATCCATAGCCGATCGGCACCATAACTTTCAAGAATGTCGATAGCCCGAGGAGAAGTGCATTTGGATTCTGGGTACAGAGTCAGACCACCCCACATGCCGGCGTCCATGACATATTTCACGGTATGTTCTTCAACGTGGTCAATCAATACCTTGCCCGGGTCGATCCGGGAATCGTTTTTAATGAGATCGACGATCAATTGAGTCCCCTTGAGTTTGTCCTCGAGGTGCGGTGTGTGCACCAGGATGAGCTGGTTATTTTCGGCAGCCAGATTCACATGTTCTTCGAGAATGGTCAGTTCGTTGCGGCTGTTTTTATTCAACCCGATTTCTCCAATTCCCAACACGTTTTCACGACCCATAAACTCAGGAATCATGGCGATCACCTCCCGGCCTAACACCAGATCCTCGGCTTCCTTTGGGTTGATGCAGAGCCACGAAAAGTGAGGTAGGCCGAACATGGCTGCCCGCTTAGGCTCATAATCGGTAAGCTGGCGGAAATAGTCATAAAATCCGTTTACTGAGCTGCGATCGTATCCTGCCCAGAAGGCGGGTTCGCAAACCGCTTTGCATCCTGCGACCACCATGGCCAGGTAATCGTCAGTGGTGCGGCTCACCATGTGAGCGTGTGGTTCTATGTATCTCATCTTGGTTTCTCAGGCCAGGCCCCACAGGCAGCTTTGGTGATGGCTGCTTCAATGGGTTCTAAAGTCGGGTCGCTAAGTGCACGCAATACAGCTTCTGCGCGTTTGTCTGCATCCAGCTGATTCAGAGCATCCTTGAATGCCCGGTATCTGAAATCGTCGGTGAGGCCGTCGCGCTCTACCCGATCCATAAAAGCAGCGATATCAATCAGTTTTGATCGGGCATCCATGAAATAGAGGTCGACGGAGTTCTGTTTGACCTTGGGTTTTAACATGGGGATTACTGATAAAAGTCTCAGTGTGATATCCTCTTATTCCGAGGCGAGCCTAAATCAATGGGCATTTACGGAAAGTAAATTGGAGTTCGACGCTCCTAACCATCCAGTTTTCCGGCTAGTCCCATTGGCCAACAGTTTTTGTGGCTGTAATGATTATGGCACCAAACAACCCCTAGATAACTCCGGCGGCTACCTTTCGTGTTGTGGACCAATCACCAGGTAGAAACCACAGAGACAAACCAATGCTCAGGATCACGCAAAAAACAAATATCCCGGTGATCCACGGATGCGCTTTAACAGCTCGAAGGACGTAAGGCGGTTCTTTCTCTAATTTTTCGGGCATGATGGCAGGTAAGGTCTAGGGCCAGCTCCTTTCAATTGATCTTACTGAGTTTTCCGCCGATTGCTTATGTATAACCGGTGCTAATCATAGCTGTTAGCCAGGCTTTGCTTCGCGAGGTTGTTGGGCTCCCCTATCCAGTTACATGCCTTTTTTATGATTCATTTTGGGCCTTTGGATTAACAAGCTTTCGGTCTCAATTTTTTTTGACTGTTGCCAAGTTGGACAAATCAGAACTTGTCAGCTATATCGGGAATCATACTCAGAACTTTTGCTTATGATACCAATAGATTTTTCTCGTCGAAACTTTATACGAACTACTGCTCTGGGCGCTACCGGGTTGGGTTTGATCGGACCTCAAATTGAGAGCTGGGGAGCGAAACCGCCTAAAAGTTTTCCTGGAATCGGCGGCGTACATCTTGCAATCGCTACCATCTGTACGGACGGATTTGGCAATCATCGTCATGAGCCGGCGTTTCGTGTAATCCCTGAACTGGGTTTCAAGAACGTGGAGTTTAACCTCTGGTATCCGGAATTAGTTACTTCCAGTTATATTGAGAGCCTTCGGCAGCGTTGCTACGCCGCAGGCCTTACACCCATCAGCCTGCAAGGAAGCGGATTTGGAGGTGAGGGAAGAACAGCAGTGATAAAAGATCTTTCCCATAAAATCGTGTTGTTGGACGGTTGCGAGAGGCTGGGTTGCCAAATTGTTAAATGCACTGGGTCGAAACGAGGAACTCAAGGTGGGTTGAAATCGGTCATTGAAGTGTGTCGCCAGCTGGCTCCGGTCGCCGAGGAGAAAGGAATGCTGGTGGTGTTGGAAAACCACGCCAACAACGTGTTGGAAAATATCGGGGATTTTGAGGAGATCTTTTCAGCCATCGATTTCCCGAATATCGGCATGTGTTTGGACACAGGTCACTTTGAAGGCGTGAGCGTCGATCTGCATGAGGTGATCGACAAATTCCACGAACGGATTCTGCATGTGGATCTCAAAGATTGTCGTGAACGGGGTAAAGGGCACGACACGGTTGTTTTTGGCCAAGGCGTCACCGACTTCGATGCCTTCCTATCTCATTTGAAGGAGAAAAGTTTTAAAGGCTACTTGGTTGTGGAACAAGCGTGGAGCGAGCCTAAGGGGGATTGGGTTTCCGATCTACAAAAAGCTTATACGCGATTTAAGCGGTGGGAATCATGAAATGAATTGGCCCGGAGGTGTCATCTATTTTATCCCGTTTATTAATGGAGTGGACCGAGTCTTTAAATAATGAGCAATCGCCCACAGTACTACGCCGACGCCTATGAGTATTCTAACAAACGCATTTCCAAGGTAGTCGAAGCCGATCTGGGTCAGGGCAAAGATAATCAAGGAAGATTCGGTTAAGAAGAAGAAGACTAAATACAATATCGATGCGACCAGGAAGGTTCGCCAAGTGAGCATCTTGCTGAGAATCGTTTGTGCTCTGGCGGATTGATCAACCCAAAGGCTAATACCAACCCAATTCAGAAAGAGGGCGTAAAAGGCGAAATTAAAGGAGAAATCAATATTGAGCATCAGCAAGTTGGCGGCATGGAATCCCACCGCGGCCATGAGGAAAATCCGAAAAACACGAGGCAAAAAAATTCCAACTACTATCCCAATCTCAAAAAAGAGGGTTAGAAAATCGATTGCCTTCCAGAAATAGTAGTTGTTGAAAGTGAGAAAAAAAGGCGCCAGAAAATGGTCCCTTTGTGATACTACAGCACTTCGTGCCAACATTTGTTGCACCGCTGTAAGATCCAAATTGGTCCATCCTCCCAAAATTTTGTGAATGCCAGAGAGGGCGAAGGCGAAACAAAAGATAATTACCAATAGCACAATCGGCCATGATTGAGTTTGGGAAGACTTCTCTAGTGACCTGTTTTTGGCGTCAATTGAGTAGCCTGCACCCCAGTTAGCAAAAGCTCCAGCCAGAGGAACCAACCAGACCATAAAGTCGTGGTTTATCTGTCCGAGAGAATACACGAACGTTTTAGCAAAGAAGGCCAGCAGAACACCAGCTATGGATGCGGTTTTGGTCCGGTAACCAAAGAGGATGCATAGGTAAGCAACGACGATTAGCAGACCCAGAATTTGGAGAAAAAGTAGGTCAGGGAATCCGGAGGCAAATTGTCCTATGCTCATCCTAGGCGGCTTAAAAAAAGCATCAGGCAGACCATCCAGGTAGACCAGTTGAGGTAAGCCAAAAAGTACCAGCATGAATAATGCATAGATGATGCGAAAAAGACCCCACTGCTTGGCATCGAAGGAGTAACTTTCAAACAGCCACCGGTCAAACCGTGCTAAATATTTTTTTTTGATACTCATGCGTCTTTCAACTCCGTTAAGTCAAACGTGGCATCGTATACGGGACGCCTGCTTTCCTGCACAAGTCCCTCACCGAAAACAAAATCGTATTGGTACCATTTTATTTGAAGTTTGATTGGGCTTTGATGACCCGTGGTTTCGATAATGCGTTTTCTCAGGAATGTATTTCTCTCGTAGATTTCTTCCGATGTGTGCATATCTGGCGTTCGACGCCACTCAATGGTGTATCGGCCGAGTTTGAAGCTTTTAAACGGCTTATCCTGCCACCTTCCGGGATTGATGCGACGTTCAGGATTCAGACTATTAACCACCAGGTAGTTAATATGCGAAATAGGGACGTTGTTGAACAATCGGTAGTAGTCTACCTTCTGGCTATGACCATCCGCATAAAAAACTACAAAATTTGGTTTAATGATAGTGATCTTTTGTCTAGAGACCACGACATTGCGAAACTTTGGATAAATGGCGGTTGGGTAAGGTTCGATACCCC
>JAPUIL010000747.1 GCA_027297085.1 Verrucomicrobiota bacterium
ATTTGTGATACTCATTTATATTTCCTCATTCAAGAGATTTAGGAACTATTTCCCGTAGTCCCTTATTTCCATATTACTGGAAGGAAATTGCTTTTTAGCGGCCCAGCCGCCGAGGTGGGGGTTGGTCTAAGAGTTCGGATAAAAAAAAAATCTTTTACAAGGGGTTCTGCATTGGATAGGAAATCTTATCTGTTAAATCAAAACACATCAAATGGACACAAAAAAATTATTGATAGGAACTGTCGCTGGTACAGTGACCAGTTTTATTGCCGGTTTCCTCGTATTTGGCCTGGCTCTGAAGAGCTACATGGCAACCAATTCTACCTTTCAGGATTCACCTGATTTTGTATGGATCGTTATAGGTCACATTATATTTTCATTACTCATCACCTATATCTTCTTACAATGGGCTGGCATCAAGACCGTTGTCGAAGGGCTAAAGGCCGGTGCTTTGATTGGCCTTTTGGTTGCACTAAGCTATAATTCTTTTTTTCTCGCTACCAGTGATGTGTTTACAGGAGGCATTACTACTGCCATCGTTGCTGCCATAGGAGATACCATCATTTGGGCTACGTGTGGTGCAGGTGTTGGTTGGGCTTTGGGCCGTGGCGATTGACTTAGAGTAAGACAAGCCTTGCTGGTCACTCATAATGATCCCTTCCAGGGTATTACTACTTCTTTATCAAACAATCTGATAAAAAGGACTCAAACTAATACTGATAGGAATTTGCTTTGGGTGATGTCGCCTTCGACTCGGTAAAGCGGCGCAGCCGCCGAGGTGAGGGTTATACTGTCAGGGGCATAAGGAATAAGGGGACACTCAGTTGAATGGGAACCCGGGCTGTTGGAATGCACCGCCAAATTCTACCGTGTCATGAGCCTGTTCCAGCAAGACCGGGAGGACGAAGCCCGCGCTCTCAATCTGCGAAACTGAACGAATAGAGCTTGGCGTTCACGATCTCGAAGCCAAGCCGGAACTCATCGCTTTCGATTTGGTCCAGAGAGAAATCGTTTGCCCATTGGACTTCGCCGTCGGTGACCGTTTTGGTGAGGGGTTTGCTGGCGATGAACTCCTTGTTGTCTCCGTCCATGAGGATGACGCGAATCGATCCTCCCGGTGCGACATCGGCGCAAAGGCGAAGCTTGCCGGTCGTCCGGGCGAGACTGGTTGTTCTGATCACGGCCGGCTTCCTTTGGTCGACGGGCTCGTATCCCGCCCAGCCGTCCTTGCGCAAGGTGGCGAGGGCCAAACTGCCCTTGCGCCAGTCGAAGAAGTACCAGTCGCTAGCGCCGTAGTAGATCTGAATCTCGCCGGCGCGAATTATCGGCTGCGCCGCGAAGCTGTTGCCCCAATCGTAAGGCATCTTCCCGAACACTCTTTCTTTGGCGTCGGTCGGTGCGATCAACGGGGTGCCGGGACTGATACGATGCCACGTGTAGGAATCCGGGCTCCAGGCCAGCTCGACATGCTGCCGGACACCATCCCGCGATTTTCTGGACGGGTAGTGCATACAGCCAAGCAAACCGAGATACACACTGCCGTCGCGGAAGATGGTCATGTCGTGCAGTTGTTTCAGCGGAGTCCCCTCGAGGATCGTCGTCGATTTGGACCACTTCACCGCATCCGCACTCTCGGTCCGGGCGACCTTCCGGTTTCCGGTGATCGGCACCCGGTCATAGTGCCGGAGAATGCCCACATACTTGTTCAGCTCCGGCGACCAGATCATGTTGGCGTGGGTATCGCTTTCCCCGACTCCCGGCAGGGCCACCTCGGAACTCCAGTGGAGGCCGTCCGCGGAATAGCGCATCTTGTAACCGGAACTGGAGCAGTAAAAGGCCTTGTAACGCCTCTCCGGCTTCGGGTCTCGCTTGTCCTTGATGACGCCGGCCCCCGACAGGCCGTGACAGGCAATGTTGTTCTTCCTGCTCCCCTGGAACTCCACGATCCCGAGTTCCGGTTTCTCCCAGTGAAGGCCGTCCTTCGAGGTCGCGTAAAGCAAGGCCTCTTCCCGGCGATTCGGCTTCTTGGACATGTAATGGGTCGACTCGGGATTGCGCTTTGGGGGCGGCGTCTCGGAGGTGCGTTCGTCCACGATGAACGGACTGTACCAGCACTTATAGAGCTTTTCCTCCTCGTCGTAGATGACGTTGGGATACATGTTGTCGTAGCGCGGTTCCCAGGGCTTGTCCTCGACCAGAAGCGGATTGTGCGGACTCTTCTTTATCGTGCCGGGCATCAGCCGGGCGTTGTCGACATGCTCGACGACCCGGGAATCGAGCAGCAGGAAGCGATTGCGTTTCGGTGTGGTCTTGCTGGTCGTGCCCTTCTTGAGGATGGCGTCAAACACTGCCGGACGGACCGCGTTCTTGAGTGAGGTCATGGGCGACTGCTGACTCAGGGTGATGACCGCCAACTCCTCGCTGGGCGAGAGGAAAAATTCGGTGCCGGCCCCTCCGAGCCATTCATACTCACCGAGCGGAGATGGATTGCCATCGATCTTGCGGGTGCGCACCGCGAAGCCCAGTCCGAAGCCCCGGCCTTCCGGCCGCCGCGTGATCTCCCCGACGCCCTCCGGGATCTGATTGCGCGTCATGGCTTCCACCGTCTCGGCTTTCAGGAGGCGCTTGCCGGCAAACTCGCCCTTGCCGGAGAGCATCAGGCAGAAGCGCATGTAGTCCCCCGCGGTGGACACCAGCCCGCCGCCGCCCGAGAGGAACTTGGGGGCTTTTTCGAAGGTGAAGGGGCCGGTCGTGCCCGGCTGGGGGCCGATCGTCGGTTTGAGGCCGCGGCCGTAGACCGTGACAAAGCGGTCCCACTTTTCCTTCGGGCAATAGAAGGCGGTATCGACCATGCCGAGGGGCTTGAAGACGCGCGCCTCGAGGAACTTGTCGACGGTCTGGCCGGCGCCCACCTCGACGAGGCGCGCCACCACGTCAGTGGCGAAGCTGTAGTGCCATCCTTTGCCCGGCTGGTAACGCAGCGGAACTGCCTCGAGCCGGTTCATCATCTCCTCGAGGGTACTCTTGGCCAGCGAGGGGTGGCCCGCCTTGCGCAGGGCGCGGTCGGTGGTGACGTTGTTGGGAAACCCGGCGGTGTGGCGAAGAAGATCACGGAGAGTCATCTCGCGTTCCTGTGGTTTGCCACCGACCTTCATCTTCCCCAGGGCCGGGATGTACCTGGAAGCAGGGACGTCCAGTTCCAGCTTCCCTTCCTCCACCAGGATCATCGCCCCCACGCTCACCACCGCCTTGGTCATGGAGTAGATGCGGAAGATGGTGTCCTTTGCCATCGGCTTGTTAGCGGAGATGTCCTGCATGCCCTGGGCCTCAAAGTGGATCACTTTCCCGCGTCGCGCCACGATCGTGACGGCGCCCCCGATCTCCTTGTCGTCGATAAACTTCTGAATCGTCGAAGTGATCTTGGCCATCCCTTCGGCCGACATTCCGACCGCTTCCGGTTTCGCCAAGGGCAACTCCTGACCGGTGGCGGGCCCGGCGATACAGAGGCAAGTCGTGAAACAAAGCAGAACTCGAAAAAACGATTTCATGTTCAAAATGGAATTGGCTGGCCGGGAACGATGGTTACTGATAGGAATTTGCTTAGGGTGATGTCGTTTTCAACTCGGTATAGTGGCGAAGCCGCAGGGGTGGGGGTTTAAGGAGGTTTTTGCTTTCGTCACATCGTGATTCTAGCCACAACCGCTTGCAAAGCGAGGAATTTCGCGTTTAATCTACGTAGGTATTAATTGACGAATCCAATTGAAATTTCAACCACAGCGTTCAATTTAAACGAGCACAATTATGCCTTATCTGGCCAACCGTTACCCTGAAAATTCTGCGTAGACGACCAGTGCATTGCCTGCGATCTGTCTCGGGAAACCGCTCCGGATTTTTTTACCCGCGATGAAGACGGAGGCTGTTTGTGAGGAGTAGTCGCATCCCAATACGACCAACCGATGAAATAGACCAAGCATCTCTGAATGGAGAACGATCTCAGAACTAACTAGCTCTTGTTTAAACCAAAAACCTAGATGAAAGGATAATCATGCCACAACCGAAAATCATTGCTTATTTGAAACCCGCTTGCGGCTGGAGCCAAGGTGTGCGCGCGATCATGCACAAATACAACCTTGAATACGAGGATCGAGACATCATCAACGATGTCGCCCAGCAGCAGGAAATGATCGAGAAAAGCGGACAGATGTTGAGTCCTTGTGTCGAGGTTAACGGAAACATGCTTGCTGATGTTAGTGGGGATGAAGTGGAATTATATCTCTTGAGTCAAGGACTCGTGAACCAGTCCGAGAGTGAGGCCAATGCTCCCACGAACGTGCCTTGTGCACACGAAATGTGACGGTAAGCTCCGATAGTCCGATGAGCATAAGTTTTGGAGAAAGACTAAACCACCGAAGAACTAAAAAATAGAAGGAAATTAATCATGTCGAAGTTTGTTGAAGTAAGCAAAGTATCCGCGATTCCCGACCAATCGGCAATTTGCGTCGAAGTAGAGGACAAGAGGGTGGCCCTGTTCAACTTTGACGGGCAATTCTACGCCATTGAAGACACGTGTCCCCATAGAGGAGGCCCGCTGAGTGAAGGCTCCATTAACGGGGAGGAAGTCAGATGTCCCTGGCACGGTGCCCAGTTCAATATCAAATCAGGTGATGTCACCTCGCCGCCCTCGCCCACCGGGGTTACAAAATACAACGTGCGTGTCAGTGGAGACGCTATTGAAATCGAAGTCTAGGTGGTTGAAGGTATTATTACGATCGAAAGTCAATGAATGATATTTCTCTAGAGATACGTGACCCCTATTTCTGCCTCAGGTGAAAGTAGGCGGGCAACGTGGTCAGTCTGGCATCTTGTACAGGACCGCCGATGGTAAAATGGTATAAACTTTGATAGTCTCGACTTTTCAGTCCAAATGCTTCGTGCATTGGATTGTCAAAAAAACATCCGATTCCTGTGGAACGATATCCAAAGGCTTCCGCTTCCAAGTAAAGTACCTGCCCTATCATGCCTGTCTCCCAGAAAAGGTTGCGGTAGAAATGGGCTCCGTAGTGCGAAATAGCAGGCTCAAATTCTGCCAGCATGCCCAGGCTGAAGGCGCTCTCTCCCGCAATAGCTTGGTGGCAGCTCACCTGTGAGGCCAGCAGTTTCACGTCGTCTCCCCGCAGGAAGTAGAGCGCCAAACCGTCAGGAACTTCAGGCGGTTTCTGCCAGAGAAAACCAGGTGCCATTCGCTCCTTCAAGGAATCGCGCTTTAGCTCATTGCGGATTAACACGTAAAGTCCTGGTTCCAATCCGGTAATTCGATGCACAAAAAGTCCGAGATGGACGAATCCACCCCAGGAAATGCTATCCCAAGGCATGTCAGTTAACCAGGAAATGACTCGCGACAGGGTCGCGTAGAATTGGTCACGGGTCATACCGGTTGTCCCGTCCATGGCCAAAGCGCTGCGCCTTTGGCGGACGATCCTACCCGCAGACGCGTCGATTCTCCCAGCCAGATTGGGAAATGGTTTTTTACTGATTGGGCGAGCAGGACTTGGCATTTGCGCCCCGACTGGCTTCCAGCAAGCTTGTGAGACAGAATCAATAACTTGCCATTCATAGTGATCCCTGCTGAGCCTATTCGCTGTTCCGATCCATTTGCCTTGTCCGATAGATCCCAAGGCATTCTCTGACAGGTGAAACTCCATCACTGCTGGGTTGGGCTTAGCATCCGGGAGTATTACCGCGAGCATGTCCGGCGACTCTCGCTCCATCGGATGGACGCCCTCGGAATGATTCAGTCCCAAAAGGTAACTGATTTGCTCGTCTGGCACGTTGTTCAAGAAATACAAACGCCAGCCAAATAGTGCCGAGGAGATACGAAGGGCCGCCAGTGCGTGGCCGGCGTCGTGTTGGCAATACCGGTAGGCGCGCTCGCCATACTTCCAAGATTCTCGCCAGTAAATGGAGGACAAACCAACTAAAAAAGCATGAGGAGGGAATTCCTTGGTCAAATCATTCCAGAGTTCTTCCGAAAATTCGGTTCGCCGTTCCAAACCATGTTCCCTGGGCGCATAATGATACACCGCTGGACCTTGGCACAAGCCTTCAATAGCTGGAGCAACCATATAGCCCTCGGTGGGGTGTAAGTTTCCACTGGACGGATTGACTCTCAAAGCCCAGCGATTCTCGCCATATTGTTTCCAGGCTGAGATGGCCAACGAATAGTAAAAGAACTCCGAAATGGTTTCAAAGTTGACCGGCACAACTTCAGCGGAGTTCAAGTGGAAGATTCGGTCGTAACGAGGCGTGCGATCTTGCTTTGGAATCCGGAGAGAGACTAATGGAGCTCCTTCATAACGACGGAATGGGTCAGGCTGTGTGGCCCAATCCATGTAACCTAATGAGTTTGCATAGCGATGGTAGTGATGCTTGGTGCGCTCATGATACGTTAAAGCAGTGTTAAGAGTCTCACCGTCCTGTTCGATTTTATGATTCATGGCCACGGGTCCTGGTAGAAGACTAATCCTTATCTTTGCCGACGCTCAAACACTAATTAATCGGGTGTCCCAAAACTAGCACCGCAGCTCCAACGGCGTAGGCCAGCCAGTTGCGTTTCTTCGAATGGGATGTCGATTCCCCGGTATCCGACTCTGCAACACGGGCTACCTTAGCAGTCTTAATCCCATCCGGCGTCAGCTCAAAAGCCCACGCAATAATCAAGGCAATCGGAAACCCAAGTAACACCATCAACACCACAAAGCGAAACGCCCAAACCGGAATGCCGAAACCTTCAAACGTAAGTCCAGCTATCTGCATTATAACCCAACCCACCACCGCATAGGTAATCGCCACCCGCATAACCTTGCGCCGCTTCAGCTCGGCCCAGACGGCGGAGAGGGCGGAGGTCGTCGAATTACTCTCCGCTCTTTTCTCTCTGCTCTTTGCTGTTTCCTCTTCGCTCATTCTTCCACGGTTGCTGCCGCTTCCCGATCCTCGTTGGCCCGGCTTACAATGTAGGCCCGAATGTGTTCGATGTCTGTTTCGTCAAGCAGGTCGGCAAAACTTGCCATACCTATCTCGGCATATACACCCCCGAGAACAATCTCTTTATAAATCTTGTGGGTCTCTGGTTGCATCATCCTCAGGTCTTTAATCACGCCGCTAGATTTGACGAGTGCTCCGTGACAAACCGCGCAATTGAGATGATAACCCTCTTTGCCTAATTGCACTTCTTCAGCGGAGGCCATTAATTCGGGTTGCCTGGGAATGGTGCGGTCAAGAACAGTGGGTGGCGGTAACTCGGCATCGCCGCCCAGTTTGAAGACCAGCAACTTGCCAAAATTGCCGTACTTTACTGAGGCAAGGTTCGGCACCTCACCGGTGAACAAGGTTAGAGGAAAGAGTTAGAGGAAAGGGGACGGTCCTAGTTGTTTAGTGTTGCTGCCCACCAGCGAACTTACCTGATCAGAAGAAATCGCCA
>JAPUIL010000748.1 GCA_027297085.1 Verrucomicrobiota bacterium
CACAATGTCGATGTGGACCACGACTCGGTACAGTGGGACCTGAATCCGACTCAGGAGCAACGGCAATTACAGCGAGCGTACTATCATGGTAACGTTACTATGATTGATGAGAAAGTGGGAGAGATTATTGATTCATTGGAAGTGGAGGGTTACCTGGATAACACTATTGTCATTTTTACATCAGATCACGGGGACTGCATGACCGATCATGGTCATAGCCAAAAGTGGACCATGTATGAGCAGATTACAAAAGTGCCGACTATCGTTTGGGCGAAACCTGGCTCCACTGCTTCCAAGCTGATTAAAGGCAATGGCCGGAAGGTGAATGGACTTTGTCAACTGATGGATCTGGGGCCTTTGATTTTGGATTTAGCGGGTGTGGAGAAACGTGCGGATATGGAAGCCCAAAGTTTGTTGCCCGCTGTAAAGGGCGAGGATTGGCAACCGCGTGAGCATGTTTACTGCGAACAGGTCAAAGACGGTATCTTTACCGGAAACCTGTTTCAAACCATGATCCGAAATGACAAGTGGAAACTGGTCCATTTTGTAGATGCTTCGTATGGCTTGCTCATCGACCTTGAAAATGATCCGGACGAGTTTAACAACCTTTGGGACGATCCGGAGAGTGCCGGAGTTAAAAATGAATTGCTGATGACCTTGCTCAACTGGCGAGTTCGAAGCGGTGTTGAAACTCAAGACCTTTGGAAGGAACACAGGTAAAAGGATGATAGCTAAAGTTAGAAGGCTGAATAATTGTGTAATTCTATTTGTTCTAACATTTTGTACACTTCTAAAGGCAGAGTCAGTGTCGGGGGATTTGATTGGCGATTGGACACTCGATCTTTCTTCCAATGAGCCTGGTTGGCTGAGTGTATCCGAAAATGAAGGACAACCGGTGGTCTGTATGTTGGTGCATGTGGGCGGTATTCGTCCGCTCAATAATGTAGAGTTCAGAAACGGTCGCCTGTATTTTTTGCTTAAAACAGATCGTGATGGCCGAGGTGGACCTGTGATCCAGACGCATACCGTGGATGTTGGGATAAAGCAGGGAAAACTAGATGGTGTAATCATTCGCCAGCCTACTGATGGAGCCACAAAACGCGTTTCATTTACCGGGAAGAAACTGCCGTCCATGCCTCCAGCTCCGAATATAGCCACGGTTCGATTTGGCGAAGCGATTTCGCTTTTTAATGGCAAGGATCTTACTGGATGGCGGTTGCACAATCCGAATAAGATTGATGGTTGGTCTGTTCGGGACGGTTGTATGGTCAATGACACGCCCAAAACCGATTTCAGCTCTACCGGTGTCTACGGCAATCTGCGGACCGAGGCCGTGTTCGGCGATTTCAAGTTGCACATAGAGTTTCTCATCGAAGCCGATCGAAACAGTGGAGTCTACCTCCGGGGAATGTATGAAGCCCAAGTGGTTGATCGCGATAGTCGAATGCAGGGTTTGCAAGGAGTGGGTTCCGTGTTTGGCCGAATTCCACCTTCGGACAACTTTGGTCGTCCCGGTGGCGAATGGCAGAGCTACGATCTCACGCTTGTGGATCGCCACGTCACGGTGGTTTTGAATGGAGTGAAAGTGATCGATAATCAACCCGTGCCTGGACCAACGGGTGGTGCGATGCATACCGATCCGACAACTCCAGGTCCCATTTATTTGCAAGGAGATCACACCTCGGTGCAGTACCGGAATGTTGTGCTGGCGCTGGTTGTGAAGGATTAAGGCTGAAGGAAGAATTCTGATTCGTCAGCAAGATAACTCCTACACCTCGATTCGGAGCTCACTATTGTAGAAGTTAGCTTGCTGACGATTTTGTGTCGGTAGACATAGAGCATCTCCCATGTTCGACTCTATTCAACCTTCATCCTTTTAATAAACCCGCTTGCTCTTTATTCAAGGGCAGCTAGCGTGCTCGGGATTTTATGAGCTCGGTAGAACTAATAGTTACCCATCCGGGGAGTGCCCACAAAGACGATTTTCTGGCCTGTAGCGCTTTGCTGGCCCTGCACGAAGTTGCTATCGAAAGGCGCGATCCTGAGGAAGAAGAATTGCGAAATCCAAACATTTGCGTGGTGGATGTCGGACATGAGCACGATCCTGAGAGACGAAATTTCGACCACCATCAGTTTCCGCGTGATCATCCTCCGATCTGTGCCTTGTCGCTGGTTCTGCAATACATAGGGGTCTATGAAGATGCGCAGCGGTTTTGTGAATGGTTGGAGCCTGCAGAGTGGTTGGACTGTCGTGGTCCGAAGGACACGGCTGAGTACCTTGGAGTTGGACGGGATATTATCAACAAGCTGAACTCGCCCATCGATATCACCCTGTTGCGACGATTTGGCCTCAGTAGTAAAATAGAACCCGGACAGCCACTCTGGGAAATTATGAAGATGGTGGGTGCGGACCTATTGGATTTTTTGAAAACTTTACACGCTCGGGTGGAGTTTGTTGCACAACATGCCGAACACTGGGAAATAGAAAACGGTAAGGGCAGTTTTAAGGTTATTTATCTGCCGCGTACGGAACCTCTACCTGCTGAACCCTCCATGGGAATTGTGCGTTATGTGGAAGAGCAGGGATTGGGAGAGGAAGTCATCGGGCTCGTTTATCCTGACCGTCGAGGACAGGGGTATGGACTTTCCCGGTACAAAGATCATCCGGATCTGGATTTCACTCGCATCGAGGCAGAAGACGATGTGCATTTCGCTCACAAGAAGGGCTTTGTGGCCAAGACTTCGGCAACTGAAGTGTTGAGGTTGAGAGAGCTGCTTCAAATTGCTTGGCAGTCGGAGTAGTTCGGGTATGGTTTTTTCCTGCCCATGAAATTACTTCGCTTTCTTTTTCTTCTCCTGGCAACGCCTTCAGGTTTTCTATCTGCGGCTGATCGCCCCAATATCGTATTTTTATTTGCGGATGACTGGGGGCGCTATGCGAGCGCTTATAAAGACTTGGAGGGTCCGCAATCGATCAATGCTTTGATCAACACTCCAAACTTTGATCGTGTGGCCAAAGAAGGAGTGCTTTTTAGCAATGCGTTTGTTCCAGCGCCGTCCTGCACTCCATGCCGAAGCTCGCTTTTGTCAGGTCGTTACTTCTGGAATACAGGTCGAGCGGCCATTCTTCAGGGCGCCATCTGGGATCCAGCGATTCCCTCCTATCCACTGGAATTAGAAAAAACCGGTTATCACATCGGCTATTCCTACAAGGTGTGGTCGCCGGGGACCCCGGCTCACGCGCCCTACGGGGCGCAAAGAACCGCCTATCACCAAGGAGGAACCAACTTCAACAGGTTTTCCCAGTTCGTTACTTCCAAGGCACCCGAAATCGGAATAGAGTCTGCGAAGGAACGCTTGTATGACGAAGTCCGCCAGAATTGGGATGCGTTCATCGCTGACCGTGAGGAAGGTCAGCCTTTTTGCTTTTGGTGGGGTCCGACCAATACACACCGCAAATGGATCAAAGGCTCTGGTAAAGATATCTGGGGACTCGATCCTGATAAATTAAAAGGACGTCTGCCGGCCTTTCTGCCCGATACGCATGCGGTGAGAGAGGATGTGAATGATTATCTGGGTGAGTGTTTGGCGGTAGATGCCGGCATTGGAGTGATTATTAAGAAACTGGAGGAAATGGGGGAGTTGGACAACACCCTGGTAGTAATCAGCGGTGATCATGGCATTCCTGGATTTCCTCGAGGTAAGTGCAATCTGTATAACCTGGGAACCGAAGTGACTTTGGCTGCCCGTTGGCCAGGAAAGATTAAGCCGGGTCGGCAGGTAGATGATTTTGTAAATCTAAGAGAATTGGCGCCTACCTTTTTGAAAGTCGGGCAAACCCCTGTCCCGGATGGCATGTCGGAGCGCGACTTGATGCCTTTATTTTTGGCTGAAGGAAACGGGCAGATCGATTCAGAACGAAACTCAGTTGTGGTTGGTCGCGAACGGCACGTAGCTGGTGCGCGGGAAGGTTTTTTGCCTTATCCTCAACGTGCGATCCGTACCAAGGACTTTTTGTATATTCGCAATTTCGAGCCAGACCGCTGGCCGATGGGGTCACCTGGGGTTGTATCCGAAACTGAAACTCCTGATTTGGATCTGTTGGAACAAAACACCTT
>JAPUIL010000749.1 GCA_027297085.1 Verrucomicrobiota bacterium
CCTGCGAGTATCTGGATACTTGCAGGAGGGCGGAACGCTGCGAACTTCCATAAGGAGCGCATCCCAGCGGGACAGATGGCTTTGGGGCGGGTGCGGCGTTCGCGGCCCTTGCCAGGGCCTGGGCCCAGTCAAGGGCCGCAGCCTTGCTCCAGCCCAAAATCCATTCTGCCACGGTCGCATTCTTAGTGAAAAGTGGTATTAGGGGGCTATCTCGCACGCAAAAACGACCTCCCGTCCGGAGCACAGTGCCTATGACAAGGTATGGATAAAGTGCTCCACTATGCCATGGCCTGGCAGGCCGTGGGTCATCCAATGCATTAGACATCCTCTCTATACTAGCGATAAACAGTAGGATCGGTCCAATCAGACCTTAAACCGAAAGATAAAACCTCTCCGAGTTCTCGGCGAAATCTGCGGTTGAACTATCCAGCAACACCCGTTGCCGGCTGTGAAACGACCTGCATACCTAAATCATCAAAATGTATATAAGGCTCTGGCAAGATGCCTGTGCTACTCATGAGAAAGCTTCAATTACTCGTTAAGTCGCTGAAGGATCACTACCCAGTCCTCGTGGTGATCATATGGGGCGTGGCCAATGTTTGCACATCCTCCACTTTCAAGTGTATCGAGGCTGGCGACTCTTCGGCGTGGATAAAGCTCTCGTAGCTTTTCTCCGGTATGGGGGCCATCGCCTGTGCGGGGATTGAACCACGAAACGGAGTAGGTGCCTGTATGTTCCCGTAAGTCGACGAGGTTGTGTTCCCATTCGGGATAATAGATGGCATAGACATCTCCTTCTTTGGCCAGGACATAGTCCCGTTCCGACGAAGTCAATTGACCGTCCGGTTTCATTTGATGAAAGGGGAGATGTGTTTTAAAGAATTCCAAAGCATAACGAGAATAAGCCCACATGTTTTCCCGGCTTCGCCAGTCCTCGCAGTTGAGATCGCTATGAGGCAGCTCGTATCCAAAATACCACTCCACACCGGCGCCACCCGCCATGAGGTTTCCCCACAGGGCATATTTGCGCATGGCGGCTTGGTTGTTGGGGATGAGGCTGTCGGGCTCTACTCCCTGCCAAGCCATGCCCGGTTCGTCGATGAACATGGTCCAGGTATGTCCTGCTGCTTGGGAAAGCCTAGTCCACTTGACGGTTTGTTGATGAATGACTTTGAGATGGTCACGTGTTTGAAATGACAACACGTCCAAGCCTTCGTGGCCGAGCATGGGGCGGTAGTGTTTTTCCCAAGCGTCTGAGTGTGTGTGCAGAGCTGTCGGGTGTTGATAGGGATCGGTAGATTTAAAGTAATCCGCGAAAGCCATTTGTTGCCTGGGGGTGTTTGTACTCTCCTCTCCCAGGTTCCAGATGATTGCCGGGTGGTGGGCAAAGCGGGCAATGAGCTCACGGTAGTAAAGTTTGCGTTGAACACCGAGCTCTCCTTCGTCGAGCAGGTGATCGTTCTCCGTTTCTTGAGTGACTACGTGAAGAACGATGCCTTGTCGGTCCATGTGCGAGAATACAATTTCCCATTGGTCCAGTTTGCTGCAATCGAAGCGGTACCGTTCGTCGTAGTCCGTGTAGGGCCAAACGTCCTGGCCGTCGCCGATGATGTTCATGGTGAGGAAATAGACTACGTTCATCCGCTGGGAGCCAAGGTAGTTCATAGCGCCTATGAGCGCTTTGCCTTTGCCGCTTTGCCAGGTGGGATCTCCTTCATTCCAGTCCTGCAAATGCGGCGCCCAGTCCTTTAAAAACTGTTTATCGGGATTATGAGATAAGGTGTCATCGAAGTCCTTGTAAGCCAATAAATTCTCGGGGCTGTCAGGTCCGCTTTTCAGGTAGTATTCTCCATTGCCTTGAAACTGGAGGTAACGCTTTCCCACGTAGGCCAGTTTGCCTTTACTGCGCGTATCGGGCGCTGATTTGTCACTGGGAGCCACCACAAAACTTCCGGTCGTTGCGTTGAAAGAAACTCTTTGGCCAACGGCTTTATCTTTGGAAATTGCGATCTCGGAACCCGTTTTAAATAAAACCTCGAATGTCCATTCTCCTACGGCATCGGGCATGAAATGAACGCGCCATTTATTTCCCCCGCGAGCGCGGGTCTCCGCGGCATTTCCATCGGCGGCAAAGTAGCCGGGAACAGAATAGAACTGGTCGCCATTTGAGAAGGAAACTTCGAGCCGGTAATCGAGGAATGGATTTATCGAAGCCTCCTCACCGGATACAGGACCATCGAAGGTCAGCGTGACGCGGTGCCATTGTTTGAGTTCACCTTCCAATTTGTAATTAGCCGCTGAGCTGCAAAGCTGAATGAGACATACAGAAATAATTATTAAGGGAATGGGGTATCTTGTTAGCATTTGGTTTTTATGTTTTGTTTCAGCCACGGATTAACACAGATTGAACACGGATACTAAAGAAATGTGCACTCGAATAACAAAATCCGTGTTTGATCCGTGTTCATCCGTGGCTAAAGAAGTGTGAGGCTATGAGTTGGACTTCCGAATTTCGTTTACTGTGGGTAATTCGACTTATTGGTGTCGGGCTTGTCGCGGGTATGCTTCTTAGTTGGAAGGCGTGGATTTCGGATCGGCAATATCCGATGTTTCCTGTGTGGGATTGGGTTCCGCAATTTCCGAGTCCTTTGGATACAGTTTTTGTAGTGCTGTTTTTTTTTGTGGTGGGGTGGATGTGTTACAAACCGAACCGCAATAATGTGATTGGTGTCGTGGTGGTTATGCTGGTATTTGCGTTGCAGGATCAGTCGCGCTGGCAGCCCTGGTTTTACCAGTACGGTCTGATGTTGATTCCGTTTGTTTTTCTTAAAAAGCCAGGGAAAGAATTCTCCGTCTTGGGGCTACAACAGTTGTTGATCGCCCTAGTCTACATCTGGGGTGGAATCCACAAATGCCAGCCGGGTTGGATCAGTGTTTGGGAAAACAGTTTGATAGCTCCGATTCTGGACGGTCTGGAAAACGAAGGCCTCAAATCATTTCTTGGTTCGACCGGGTATTTGATTCCGCTTGTCGAAATTGTTATGGCCATAGGATTGTTGTTTAGGCCTACCCGGTTGATCGCCATTTTGGCGGTGATATCGACTCATATAACCATACTAATTCTATTAGGTCCGGTGAAAGGCTACATTTCGAACAGTGTAGTTTGGCCTTGGAATATGGTCATGATAGGGATGGTTGTTGTTTTATACTACAAGGCCGGGCGAACTTCGCTGGCAGCTTTTCGTAAGAAACACTTACTTTTCCCTGCTTGGGGAATCGCGTTTCTTATGACGATAGCCCCCATTCTTTTCTACGCCGATCTCTGGGACCGCTATCTATCCTTCAGCCTCTATGCCGGCCAGCAAAAACGTTACCTGGTCCGAGTGGATGCGGCAGCTATCGAACGTTTTCCCGTGGAATGGGAGGACTACTTTGCAGATCCGAAAGCCAACGACGGGCACATGGTTTTATCACCCGGTCATTGGTCGACAGAAGAGCTAAATGTGCCGTTGATTTCGGAGTGGCGCATTTTGCGTGCGTTTTCCAGGAAGCTTTGCAACTACGACACGGGTGATAGCCGTCTAGTGTTTTATGTGGATCATCGTCATTTGCCAAAAAAGGGAAAACGATACTTTAGCTGCGATCAGATTGAGGAAATGCGGTAGCAACAAAGGCAGAAGATTGAGGTCAAGATCGCGAATTCTTTGCAAACTTGTTTACTCTAGTATTTTTGTTAGATTCCGAACTCTACAACCCCTGTCACTCTTCGATCTCATTATTCCCCAAACCGGTAGGAAAAACGAATTAGAATCTATTTCTCTCAGGACATTCACCTTCACGCTGCTCTGTCATAAACTAATGTATCGCAAGATTTCCAGCGTGATATTGATCCTGCTCTTTGCAGTTCCTGCCTCGATGGCCCAGGGAACTGAAGGTTATTATCGTTACCCGGCTCTGCACAAAGATACTATTGTGTTTAGTGCGGAGAGCGATCTTTGGACTGTTGCGGTTAAAGGTGGATTGGCACGTCGATTGACTTCTCACCCGGGTGAAGAATTGTATCCCAGGATATCGCCCGACGGGAAAACACTCTCATTTACCGGTTCGTACGAAGGACCAGGGCAATTGTATACCATGCCGCTTGAAGGAGGTCTTCCACAGCGTTGGACTTACGAAGCAGAGACTTCCACTAACACAGCTTGGACGCCCAAAGGTGAAATGGTTTATGCCACGGTCCACTTTTCCACTTTACCGGATCTTCAACTGGTTGCCATCGATCCCGTATCAAAAGCGGTTCGCCGGTTGCCTTTGAGTCAGGCTTCCGAGGCCACTTTCGATGCTTCCGGAGATACGACCTTTTTCGTGAGGCCTCCTTTCCATCACAATGTGACCAAGCGATATTCTGGAGGCACGGCTCGTCAGATCTGGCGCTTTACTCAAGGAGAGGAGGAAGCCGTTAAATTAACGACCGATCACATAGGTGAGAGCCATCATCCCATGTG
>JAPUIL010000075.1 GCA_027297085.1 Verrucomicrobiota bacterium
TATTCGCGACCCAACTGGCACACGAATCACCATCTACGGTCCATTTCCTTTCGAGGGGGTCAAACCTTGAATCCCGCATCTCTTCGACAAGCTCAGGGCAGGTGGTCATGCACGATTACAAGGAATGACCCCGACGGCATCGAATCGTGGCTTAAAGCCGCTACAGTTTATTACTTCTTACGTAACGAAATAATCGATACAACAAGCGCCAAGCTAGCCAGGGCTATTGCGATAGTGGAAACGGTTCTGGATTTTTCGTTGGCTTGAGTTGCGACGCGCGCTTCCAGAAACAACTTCAAGGAAATGTAACTCTGCAATTCTGGATCGTTGTCGCCTGTCTGATCGAGGTAGGATTGCAAGCTCTCCAAGGCCCCCTTGAAATCACCCGTTTCCTTGCGGATGTAAGTCAAGTAAACGGCAGCGTTTGGCGAATAGGTGGTTTCGAGAGTTTGCTCAAAAAAAGATTCAGCAGAGGAATAGTCACCCGCCTTGTAAGCAGCCAAACCCCGGCGATAGAGCATCTCTGACTTTTCAGCAGAAGCGTCTGCGTCCTGGCCCAATGTAAAACCGGGGGCGAGAAGGAAAGCTACAAGGACGAGGGTTTGAGTTAAAAGTGTTTTCATAGATTTTATTTTGAGCCTTGCGAATCAGGTACTGGAAGGGCCGCCCCAAGTTTCCTTTTGAGTAAATGGTTGATATGGATTGTGGCCGCTTCTGAAACAGGTACGCCTTCGTTTTCCCTCAATTCCAGGCTGGCCGATGAAGGAGGTGGTGAGTTAAGCGTTTCTTCCGAGCTTTCTTCCACTTCAGGAGTGTCATCTGCGACTAGCTCTTCCATTATTTGCTCCGAAGCGTCTATAGCCTCGTCAACGGGTTCCTTAGATGTTTTTTCTTGAGTTTGCTGAGTCGGCGATTCTTCGCCTGTCGATGAGGTAGCCTCCGCAGAATCTTCGGTTGTTGGTTCCGCCGATGTAGAATCGGATTGAGCAGTCTCAGTAGATTCTTGCTGTAATGCAGGATCACCTTGGCTGGCTTCGTTGACCGCATTCAATTCTTCTGCGGCAGCTTCAGGAGCAGAAGCTCCTGGTTCGCCGTTGTTAGTTAGCTCGCCTTCAGGCTGATCCAGATTTTGCTCGGAGGCATTCGTACCTGTTGGAGGTTGTGATTCAGGCGAGCCAGGCTGCGCTTGAGGTAAACCCGGTGGAGATACGGGAATTTCCAGACCTTCCGGAGGTGTAGGTGGTGGTTGGGCCGATGGATCTTCAGACTCCGAACCGGTAGCACCTGAGTTTGATTCCGGTCCTGCCTCCTGTCCGTCTTCTCCCGGTTCTCCTGATCCTGGAGTTGAGTTCAAAGAACCTGGTTGTTGGTCTGAGTCAGAAGCCTCCCGAGTTCCGGGAGAGTCTAGGGATTCTTGAGCAGCACCGCTGACTGATGGCTGTGTTTTAGATAAAGATTCTGTACCCTCGAGTTCTCCGGTTTTTGGGTCGGTGGCGCCAGCTGCTTCGCCGGTCTCTGAGTTAGGTGGTTGTTCGGATTGCCCGGGAGCATTAGGATCTCCTTCAAGCTCTCCGCCTTCAGGGGCAGAGCCCTGAGCAATTGGGCTGCCCGGATCTGTTCCTGTGTTTTGTTTTTGGGGAACGGGTGTTCCGGCCAAATCACCAAGCTCATTTCCTGGTGCTGAAGATCCTTGTGAAAGCACATTCAAAATTCCGCTACCTGGAGCTGCGTTTGATTCATCTAAAGCCTCCGATTCGCCGTCATCTGATGTTTCGTTTGATCCATTTCCACCACCTGTACCTGCTCCCCCTTCTTGCAAGTCTTGTGGGTTGTCGTCGGCGCCCTCGGTTGATGCGCCGAGGCCATAATCAGAGGACAGAGGCCCATCGGTAGACGAACCGGTAGTAGAGTTTTGCACCTTATTCTCCTTTCCCAATTCAAGTGTGGAATTTCCTGACAGAATGCGAACCGGTTTTAATCCTTCGGGTGGAATGTCATTTGCGCCGGTTTGGCCGGTAGGTGTTTCGCCACCAAAATCGATGTTTATTCTTCCCACTGTGCTGGAGGATAGGGACGGACTTTGAGAGATAAGATATTTTCGAATCTCTTCCAATTCGGATTGGATTTTGACTGCTTCCCGTTCGGTATCTACCGGACCAAAAAAGAGGGAGAGCTTGTCGTGATTGTAGATAACATAGTAGCCCTCAACCGTAGGAAAATATCCGTCGGGAATTGAGCGGGGTTTCCAACGCGCTTCAATTCGAGCGGGTCCAAGTTTTACCAGATCACCCAGCGCAGCTGGAGGAAAGATGAGCGTTTTACCAAATAGGTCAGCGGAAGTAAGGATGACCATTAGGGCAAGTAACTGGAGAATATGTTTCAAAACATCCTGATTATATGTCTGCAGGAAAGACTTCAGGTTGATTTAGTTCAAGGCCCGAGGCGGAGAGGGCCGGTCGCATTTTTTCGAGAGCCGACTCGATCAATTCATCCACCTTGCTACCTTTGGCATTCGCCGATTCCAGTTCGTTTTCGAGTGACTCTTCCAACTTCTCATGCTGGATGTTATCTTCCGACAACTCACCGAGTGATACTTTTCCCGAACCGGATTCATCTGTGGATTCATCATTTTTAGCCTCTGGATCCACTTCTGTAATTTCTTTGTTACTACCGTCAAAATTTTCGATAGGATTGTCTTTTTTCTCCTGAGCCGACGCCAAAAATTGGCAGCAGGTAATAACCGCCAGCAGTTGTGCAAAATGTTTCAGGGATTTAACCTGCATTTCTCACGGAGTTGAGATGTTGAGCTTGACGACCGAGAGGCGAGGGCTCGCACTTTGGTGCGTAACCGAGCCAAGAGGGAGGAATACTCGTCATGTCGACCCGAAGATGGGTGCAAAACGTGAACCTACAGTCTACAATTTTTAAAAATAGAGCTAAGCTATTCATAATTTGAGTATTAAGTTTTATTTGCGCACATATGGTGAGAATTGCAGGTTATTCTATAACAATTGGGTAGGACCTGACGAGCCTGAAACCAACATCGTCAACTCCTTCGTCACCGTAGCGTTTACTTGTGTTCCGTAAATCACCTTCAGTAACCGATCTCCAACTGGCTCCGCGTATGTGGCGAAGGGCGCCTTTTTCTGGACCGGCGTAATCAACCAGGGGTCGCGGCGATGAGGGATAGGTATAGGAATAAAAATCAGTGCACCATTCGGCCACGTTACCTCCCAGATCATAAAGACCGAGGGAGTTTGGATTGAAGGATCCCACCGGAGATGTAGCTCGATAACCGTCCCTGTAACCAGTTAAGGATTGTCCAATCATGACTTTCGCCTCCGTTCCCGCGTAGTTTCCGCTCTTTTCCAAAGGGGGCATTTCTATGCCCCAGGGATAGGTCAAATCGGTGTTTCCCAAATTGTAGCGAGCCACATACTCCCACTCTGCTTCTGTCGGTAAACGGTATCCGTCTGTTCGAGGTTCAATGAGCACATAGGCATCCCCAATTTTTTGATAAGCCGGTTTCAACCCCTGAATATCGCTCAGCCAGTTGCAATACTCCACCGCTTTTTCCCAGGAAACACCCACAACAGGCCGGTCGCCCGATTGTAGCGAAACACCTTTCACCATGCCGCTGTCGTGCTCGGTTTCGAACATTTTAAACTCGCGGTTGGTCACTTCGTAGAGGCCCATATAGAAAGGTTGACGGATGCGCATCCTGACTTCCGTCTCATCAAAACGGCGTCCCGGGAAATCCTTGGGCAACCCCATGGTATAAGTATCGGGTTCTACGAGTTTTAGTTTATAACCGTAAGGTGAAGATACTTCTCGTTGAATATCTTCCTTTTGAGCTATCAGCACTCGAAGAATCTGGTCGTCGGTGAGAGGCGTTCCTTTGGTTTCACCCATCAGCGAAAAGGAATAGCGAGCAGTCTTGTTGGCCAAAGGCCGCAATGTGTGAGCCTGAGGGATGTAGCCAGCTTTACGAATCTCTATGGAGTGATCCTTAACTGGCAGGGTCAGGGTGATCGGCGAAAGTCCTTGTATCCTTCCATCGAGATAAATTTCTGCCTTAGCGGGATTAGTATCAATTTGGAGCTTCCCCGTGAACGGCTTCAATTCGAGTCTACGTTCGACGGCTTCCCCGGGGACGAGGTTTAAGTCAAATAATGCTTCCTCATGATCGAGAAGTGAAACGGTGACGTTCAATTCCGATTTGGAAGGAATAGAAAAAGTGCCCGGCGTTTGCCCAAGCGTTTTTCCATTTACTTTTACCCATGCTCCTTCGGGAGTCGTACCCAGAAATAGACTACCTCGTGTCCATTCCATCGCCCGTGTGGGTAAATTTATGGTTTGATTGGCAGGAACTCGAATTGAGAATTGCTGAGTTTCTCGTTCGGGCATTTCCAGCCGCAGGTCATAACTGCCCAGGAGCAACTCCATCTCCACCGGCGTTTTTCCGACTTGTTGGTTATTTACATACAGCGATGAGCCTTCTGGTGTGGTATTGATGGATACCAGGCTCCAAGCGGGCGTGAGTGTCGTCTCTACGCGGGTCCGTTGCCGCCGCCCTTCAATGGTTACTTCTTCAGTGTGGGGGAGATAATTCTCCTTCTCGATGAGTACCTCATAGTTGCCAGGCTCAAGCTCCTGTCCGTTCATAGGCGTTTTGCCGTAGACTGTTCCATTAATGGTGACCTTGGCTTGGTCAGGTTCGGAAACGACAGAAAGCAAACCGGGTAGAACGGATAGTGAAACGCTGTATGGTGGAGGTTTCCCAAACGAAATATTAAGTGGTTCTTTGTGCGGAGAATATCCGGGGCTTACTATTTCTAAAAGGTGTTTACCTCGTTTCACCTGCAGGTAGCCATCTCCTGAAAGAGTGGTATTTTTACCGTTGAGAACAATGGTGGCGTCTGCGGGTGTAACTTCCAGGTAGACCGGAACCGATTGATTCCAATACCAGAAAAATCCTCCTACAATCAATAGCACAGTCACGCCGGAAATGATTAAGGCAAACTTCCCGCGACCTTTCTGTTTCTTGTCCGAGTGCGAGCTTTCCTCTGGCGGGGTTATTATCTGGCTGCCTTTGTGTGTGGAGGTCATTTGATCAACAAATGGGCTTAAAGTTTTTCCTGACAGATTACCTCTATAGGGTCGGGTGCTTCACCGACTTTAACGACGAGTGAGTATCGAACATCCCGGTACATAAGCCGGGATCCTACGATGGTGTATTCACCGGGTCTTAGTTTGAGATTGAGTTCCTGGGATGGTTCGAACTTTCCCACTTTGTATACTTCAATTTCCGTCATGCTATCCGAAATTATTTTGACGATCTGTGGCTTGGATTGCTCTTCAAGGATACTTTCAAGCAGTTGGATTTTTTCTGAAACTACCCCCGACGGGTCGGCGACCTGCCTGCCTTCACGTAGAACGATCAAGGCTTTTTCAAACTCTCCGTTTCTCTCGAATGTTTCCGCTTCAAGTAGAAATTGTCTCAACCGTTCTTCGCGCGCTATTTGTTCCTCGGCCGTTGCCAGGCCATCTTGTGCCTGCTGGGAGGTTGGTTCATAATCCAATGCTTCCTGGAAGGCACTTTTGGCGACTATCCATTCCTGATTCTTCAAAGCTTTTTGTCCGATGGCCATGAGACGGTCTACAAGTTGACGGCGTTGCAGTTCCCTGGCATCGGCCAGTGCTGCCCGGGCTTTTGAATCTCCCGGCATGAGTGCGGTCGCTTTCTCGAGATCTTGAACAGCCGCATCTCCGTTGCCAGCTGAAAGTGCTTCGAATCCGGCAGCCAGGGCGGTATCGAACAAATCCCGATTCAGTGTCTGATTAATGGCCTGAAGGCGTGTATTGATGTTTACGGAATCCGGATCGAGTTCCAATGCCTTTTGATAGTCTACGCGAGCAAGTGAAAAGAGTCCTTGCTGTTCATACTCCTTGCCCTTGTTGAAATGTTCATAAACGCGATTGATCACCTTGGCTCGTTCGAGTTGCTGGGCAACAAAAGAATCTTTAGAGCGCAAGCTTTGAGCGACCATGAGGTGCTCGGTAGCGGTATCTCCATCGCCAGAATTCAAGGCATTTAGACCTTTTCGTATGGCTTCCCTAAATTGTTGCTCCGCTGCGTCAAAGATGGTTTTCAATGCGGCTTCGCTTTCCTCAAGGCTTGTTATGGCTTTTTGAAACTGTCCCTCTTGCAGCAACTGGTCCGACTCTATCAAGTTTGATTGCACCGAATTATAATCCTCAGAATCGAGCAGCGCTACTGCTTGAGACTGCAGTGTGGAGTCCAAAGCTTGAATGCGCTTCTTAAGCCCCGCGATCTCATCGGCAAGTTGGTAGGATTCCTGTAGTGATTCCACGGTTTCCAAGACTTGCTCATATCCGATTTGCGCATCGCGAAATTCACTTTTATCCATGGCCGTATTGGCATCGGATAACAGGGAGGCGGCCTTCCCAAATAGAATGCGCTGAAAGGGGTGAGGCCGGTCCAGGTTCGCCTGATCCGCTATGGCTTGACCCGCTTGCTCCTTTAGCGCCGCTAATTCGGCAGGCTCCAGTTGGATGAAAGGTTTAAGTGAGGCGGATTCGCTTGATGCTTCCTCTATTTCCGCTGGAGTGGGGTTTTCTTCCGAAACGGTTGGGAGTTCCTGTATTTTTTCGTCTCCAGGGCGTAGAAGGAAAATGAGCATGAGTCCGAATCCCAGGAAAAAAATAATTCCCGCGGGTAGCAGCCATCCAGGTTTATTTTTTTTAGGTTTCTTTGTGGGCCGCTGATCTGTTTCTTGCGGTGAAGAAAAAGAAATTTTCTGAGGCCTTGACCCTCTTTCTGGCGATCCGGAATGGTTGGTCATTTTGTTGGATCTTTAATTGGTTATTTCCCGTGGATTTTGCTGCGAGGTTGGTGACTGAAGGGAAAGTTTAAGTAATCCGGAAATCGCCAGCAAGCTAGCTCCTACACTGCGTATCGCATTTCTAACTGTAGGAGCTAGCTTGCTGGCGAACAGAATATCAAAGATGTCTGCTCGGTCTTTGTGAAGCAATGAGAATGATCGGTAGAAAGCTAACATTGGGTGCGATTTTATAGGCTTCCATACTCTGTGGATGTTGTTCGCTTCTCTGTCGTCCAAGGACTCGGTACTGCGACATGGTTTTGATTTGGCAAAGGATTCGTAAGCTGAATTGTGTTACAAGGTTCCCAAAGAATCGTCCGGAACGACATCTTCCTGGCCGGTCTCCAGCAGGTAGCGTTTGCGAATTATAGCGCGTATTTGGCGGAAGCGGGATTCCACGTCTCCAGTAAGCTGATACGTGCGGCCTTCAAGTTCGATGACCTTAGGCTGCATGCCTTCACCGGCAATGTCGCTAATTTCAACGAGTTCTTTGGCTTTCAGATTAGCGATGTCAATTTTCTCTTTTGCCGCATCATACATGGCTTTGCTTAACTGTATGCCTCCCACTAGAATAGCCGCCGATTGAACGACTCCATAAGTGTCACCTCGCTCATAAGAATCCGCACCCCCAGCTACTGCTACTGCCGCCAGGAGAATGCCAGTCATTATGCTTGTAGTTTTCTGGTTTTGCGCCTGGACACGGTATTGTTCCATTTCAATTGAAAGCTGCCGAAACTGTTCGCGCCAGATAATGTAAGGGTCGTAAACGCCTTGATAGAGATTTTGGTAATACTCCTCAATATGGGTCAGCATATCCAGTTCTGATCCGTGGAGCTGTTTGATGATCTGGTAGGTAGGGTCGTTTTCCGCCGGAAACCGTTGAACGTAAAGATGCTTTCTTTCGTTACGCGCCAAATGATTTTCAAAGGCATATGGAGCGAGGTCGGATGCA
>JAPUIL010000750.1 GCA_027297085.1 Verrucomicrobiota bacterium
ACCCAGTAGTAGGAGCTTTCCACGCCCACCATATAGACTTTCCGACACTGGCGGAGCCATGGTTAGGCTCACTACCTTCACGCGTAGCGGTAACATTACTGGAATCCTCATGATGCTCCAAGAGTGTCAGGTCGTTACTGGAATCCTGAGCATAGGAGAACAGGTCATTAAAAGTTTCGAACGTCAGATTGAACTGGTAGTCGCCAAAGGCTCCACCTTTACCATCGA
This sequence comes from Verrucomicrobiota bacterium, assembly GCA_027297085.1. Lineage (GTDB taxonomy): Bacteria > Verrucomicrobiota > Verrucomicrobiia > Opitutales > UBA2995 > UBA2995. The sequence goes on from JAPUIL010000750.1 coordinate 229, forward strand.
TAGCAATGGCGAATATATCGCCGTCAGCGACAGGAAAGCTAACTTCACTCCACGTCACAGATCCATCTTTGTCATCGTTGCTCGCAATATTGGTGAAATTGGCAAAGCTCGGGCCGGAATAAATAGCAAGCAAGGTATCAAAATTACTACCTTCAGTTGAGAGAATCACGTTACCTACGGCGACGGAGGTCCAGGAGAACCATACGGATTTTCCACCGGAAACACCGGCGTGATCAGGCTCATCCAAATCGAAAGTCGCAGCTTCAGTATTACCCACGATCAAAGAGCTAAAGCCTCCGAGGAATCGACGATTTTCGAATAGATCATTGTCAACCGGTGTCGGTAGACTCAGGTCATACTGGGTAACAAATCCGGCAGCCAGTTCTGGCTGAATGTCTATGGTATTTCCAAGAGCATCTACTCCGCGGATATAAAATGTATCGGCTGGATCAGCCAAAGGATCAACCGTCGTCAGGAAGTCCAGGGAATTGGTGTAGCCGGTGATATATATGCGCTCCGAATCGAACGTATTGTTTAGCGCAATTTTGTTACCTTCGTCGTTATTAAATCCACCGAGAAAGGTGCTGAATTCCAGTGAAGATCCATCAGCACTTACATGCGTTACAAATACATCCCGTCCTCCGTTGGAGACGATGTCGAAAGCGTTACTTGAAACCGGGTAGTTTTCTGAAGAAGTATAACCGGTGACGATTGCTTCGTCGTCGGAATTTACCGTGACAGATTGAACAACATCATCTCCCAAGCCGGCAAGATAGGTGCTGAAAATCATTTGGTCGTTATTGTCAGCTTGAGACGAATCAAGCTTGAATAACCATCCATCGACAACTCCTCCAAACTGGGTTTGGAATGCGAGATCAGAGGAAGGGAAATCGCTGGAAGTTGTGGAACCAACGATGTATACTAGACCATTTGAATCTAGGGCGATATCGAGGCCTATATCATTACCTTCAAACTCGGTGCCACCCAATAGTGGTACCAATCCGTCGTCTCCAATTCCTCCTTCGCCGTCACCTCCGTTGGGAGTTCCGCGAGGTCCGCCACCCAACCAGGTACCGTATTCCGCCGAATTAAGGCGTTCAACTTGTCCTTCTTCAAAGACGATCTCGTGAATGGTAAATGAGGCTAACCACGCATTTTGGACGGCGGTAAGAGCAGCATTTGCAGCCGCTTCTGCTACCTCAATGGCCAATTCTTCGGCTGTCGGATTATTGATATCCGCTGGAGAAAATTCAGGTACCTCATCGGGAAGCAGGAACTCAAAATGCGCTGGAGAACCAAAATTTCCTCCCAAATCGAAGTTCGTCAAAGCCGTTGCATAGTTATCCAATGCAGTTGCATAAGCGTTGAGGTCAGCTGCATAATTGTTGAGGGCAGTTTCGTCATCGACGTCTTCAGCGCTGTATTCTGGTAGATCAATAATAGGTTCGGCCGGAGCAGTGCTCATGTCTGGTGCCAGAGATGGACGTATTTCAATGGCAAAAGAGTCAAACTCTCCGTTATAATTTCCATCAAATGGATTGGTGGAAAGGCTTAAAAATATATCTTCTACAAATGGAATCAAAGTTTCATCGTCCAATCTTGAATCCAGAATAGGAGCCGCAATGATTGGAAATGGAGCAGAGAGCTCAAAATCAGTATCGAATGAATTCGAAGTTCCTGTCACCCAAATCCTAACATCCGCGGGATTGGCATCATTCACGGCGACTTCATAGAGATAGTCGTCTCCACCACCAGAGACGTAAGTAGAGTACTCCACACCGGAAATATCACCGATGAAGGCCGGTAGAGGATCAGGTTCCAAAACTGTTACAAATCCGTCGAATGATCCTCCTCCTAAAAAGTGAGGTTGCAGACTGAACGCGTTAGCCGTTGTAGGATACAAACGTGTTCCGGTAGATTCGGCCCCAGGCTCGATCGGAAATGTTGCCCCGACAATATAGGCTCGACCTGTGCTATCCACATCGATTCCAAAGCCATAATCGACCATGACACCGTCGGGAGAACCTCCGCCAAGAATTACGCTATAAACAAAGTCACTTCCATCGGGAGTTAGTTTAAAGACTATGGCATCTTCCGAGTTGGTTCCCGCTCCAAATCCCAAGTCGGTTTGTCCTACCAGCGTAAAACTGTCTATTGGAATTGGTATATGGCGGTTTGGATTAAAGTCTCCTTCTTCATAAACAGCCGAAGTGTAGTAACGCACGTCAGCAGGAAAATCTTCTGAAGCGGATGCACCTACCACATAGACACTTCCTGACGCATCTAAGGCCAGGTCGTAGGCAACTTCTTGACCGCTGCCACCACTACCATTGGTTTGACCGTCACCACCAATAAAGGTACTCCACACGAAGCTTTGGCCATCAGGGGCTACTTTGGATACAAAGATGTCAGAGGTGCCACCATTGTAATTTACATCAGCAAGATTGCCAGTTGGTTGAGTGGTTGGAAAATCGAAAGAAGAAGTAACACCGGTCAAATATACATTTCCTGTATCATCCACCTGGATACCGTAGGACACTTCTCCACCTGTTCCGCCAAATATTTTAGAGTATTCGATGATTGGGTCAATTATGAGAGGCAAGTCTTCGTCATAATCCTTAACCAAAAATTGAACGGTTTCCTCATCGATCAAATGAAATTCACCTTCGATTTGGAAAGGTCTGCCATCCACTTCCTGGTAAATGATAGGACGGCGTTGAATGAGTTCACCTTCAGGAATTCCGAGAACCAGATCTCCCGATGCATTCACACTGAGATCCTGTACTCCATCAAACTTCATCCGGATAGTTTCGAATGAAGCACCCGGTTGTATAATAAAGTCGTATTGGACTTGTCGCTGGTTTCCGTAATAAACGACATCAATTCCGTCATAGAGGTTTTTATAACGGACCTTCGCGAAAGTTGGAACATTCCGGATCCATGCTTCCCGATCGCGTCCTCTAAGATAATGCATCTTGGAACCGAGCTCCCCTTCGGATTCCAACTGGACGTTCTTGTTGGCACCTTCAAACTGCATGTGGATAGCATAAGCCTGTGGCGTCTTGGGCATAGCAGGCCTTGTAGTGATACCTGATTTAAATGAAGGTTGCTCAGCCTCGGGCTGATAAATCATCATGATGCGCTCTTCAGGCGTCAGTAACAACTGATAACCGAGGCCACGAGCTACATAACTTACCCTTTCATCCAGTTGACCACGATTCTCCTCAAAGTGAAGAGGAATCGAATCAAACCGCTGAAGGATCTCGTTGGAGGGGGATTCTTCAAGCTTTTCAGCAGGTGCACCCAACAACATGATGGGTGTGAGGAGGAATCCAAGTGTCAAGACAGTGCGTAGTTTAATTGTCATGGGGACAGATTTTAATTTAAACATTTTGGGAGCTGTTAAAGAGGGCGCGGAATTGCGATCCCTGTCTTTCTCGGACAATGCCAAGTTCATAAACCATGTTGTCTTCGATACTATATAGGGGGAAAATCAGAAGCTAAGACGGGAATGGGCATCCTTTTTTAGAAAAATTTGAAAAGGCGTCAGACCCAGTAGACATGGGGTAATTAGGGCTTTTCCGGACTATAGGCGAACCTAGCTCGTTCTGCTTGGTTATTCCCTCTAAATGCCCGTAAACTCAGTAACCACAAGGGTCAACCACCCTATGAAGTGCAAAAAAACATGTATTTGATGGGACTATTGCCGTAACAGGAAAACGCTTACTACCGTAGTTCAATTTCGACCCGCCTTGTTAATTAGTTTCTAAAAAATAAATACCCGGTACAAGCCTTGTATTTCCTTGGAAACTTGAGGGCGAATTTGTTTAGTTCAGCAAGTAGATTTCGACTGATCCAATACCCTGGGTGCCGTCGACTGACCGCAATTGTAGAGTATATACTCCGGGATCCAATTCGAGAATCATAGAAGATTCTGCATCCATTGGCGGCGCAATTAAAGTAGCTTCTATCTCATCCCAATTTTCTGCATCTATCCAGTTGTCGTTGGAGTGAATAACCTCCTTGGTCGCCTGATTGATCAGAAGAAGCTCGGGATCGGTCAAAGAGGGTGAACCCCCCAAAATTATCGAAGGACCAACCCCACGGAACATAACGCGCTTGGGAGCATCGCCTCTTATGATAAGGCCTCCGATCAGAATTTCATCTCCATCAGAAACCCGCCCCCTAGTGGAAATGTTAATAAGGTCACCAGGTAATCCTGCGCTTGTGTCGACATAAATTTCCACGGATCCGATACCGGGTTGTCCATTTGTAGATACTAAAGCAGTGTATATTCCTTCCGGCAAAGTAACCAGAATAGCAGACTCGTAGAAGTTCATATTTCCCAATCCAGTATCGATAATCGGTTGAATTTGCGTGGAATCTTCTGTCCAGTTGTCGTTTTCAGCTATTAAGACATTTTCCTTACCCTCTTCAGTTTCAACTCGCACAAGTTGGATGAAGGGATCCTGAACCACGCCGGACAAATCCGGTAGTGATGGACCCATAGCACGGATTAGAACTCGTTGAGGACCATTTCTCACTATAAGTCCACCGATCAACACTTCATCTCCAGTTCCGACATAACCGCGTGTCGATAAATTGACCAATTCACCTGGATTGCCATCGTCATCGTAGATTAAGGCATACGCTTCGGAAACATCCCCAATGAGCGCATTTTCACTCGGATTAATGAGAATCAGTCCAACCCGTTCATCCTGTTCCAGGGACACATCGTCCAATACAACAAGCGTGACAAATTTTGCTTCCAAGTCTCCTTCGGACCAATTTACTAAGGCATTGAGTGAGGCATAGTCTATCCCGGCTACGGCATCGGCGTTGTTGGACTGAACTTGGACTGAGGCGGCGCCTATACCGTCACCGAATCGTTCCACTGATATAATCACCTGACCAGCACCTTCGGTACCGGAATACAGAATACGTGTAAACTCGAACCAGGTTCCTGGTTGTACTTCATCGTCCTGAATATTGACCGTATGCGTACCACCTGCTCCAACCACTGTGCCTCCCGGCGTGTTGCTAAGCTTAACAGAGAACGTTTCGCTTCCTTCAAATAGTTGATCGTTAATCAGACTTATAGTTATTTCTTTGTCCGCAGCATCCCCATCAGCCCAATTGAGTACACCCACCTGACTAAAATAATCTAAAGAGGCCAATGCCGATCCTTCCACCGTCTGGTAGGCCACTGATACAGCTCCTGTTCCTCCCCCCACTCGTTTGACAATCACCTTAAACGTACCAACACCTTCGGATTGCGTCTGGGAAGCGGTACCAAAAACCACCGTACCTGGGTTGTTGATATCATCATCTTCAATGGAAATAGTAACCATGCTCGGATCAGTAAGCGTGCCTTCGTCGACAGCGGTGAGGGTTATGGAAAAGCTCTCATCTGACTCTGAGGAAGCATCCTCAACAATAGATACTAAAATAAATTTGTCATCCGTATCTCCGTCTGTCCATTGGAGAACCCCATCGACTCCAGTAAAGTCGGGCCCGTTCACCGCGGTAAAATCCGCAAAAGTATAGTTAACTTCGAGTTCGCCCGAAGAGCCCCCCGTTCTTTGAACAGCTACCGATACCGTGCCAACAGATTCTTCGAATGACATGGATGCCGCAATAAATGCAACCTGACCCGGACTACTCACATCATCATTATCTTGAATGGTAATGGTAACGGTAGATTGCCCGAGTGTAGCTTCTCCGAGTATATTTGAAAGTACGAGGTTAAAAGTCTCGTCGGATTCATCCGACTGGTCATCAAGTATATTGACCGTAACACTTCGTGGCGTATTGGATCCGGATCCCCACGTTAGAATTCCATTCGTTGCTTCAAAATCCTCACCCACTGACGCGGTTATTGCGGAGGTAGCATATAAAACAGAAACACTTCCCTGATTACCACCAGTACGTACTGCCGTCAGTTGTATTTGGGTGTTACTTTCTACTTCTTGCACAGAAGCGACACTCCACCCAATTGTTCCGGCAGATGATTCATCATCCTCAATTATAACTCGAACCTGACTTTGCAAACCGAGCTCACCGGAGCTAGGGTCAGACAATTGAACCGTAAACTCTTCATCTGTTTCAGTCAGAAAATCATTTGTAAGATTAATCTGAATACTCTTCTGAGTCTCTCCGGAAGCAAAACTAATTGTACCACTTTTCGATTGAAAATCCAGAACCTGTGTTGCTGTTCCGGGTGAAGTGGCGTAGTTCACTGATACAAATGATCCGGTCCCTCCCGAGCGGACGACTGTCAGGTCCACAAATGTTGAATCCTCTGTGACGCGTACGACACCTTCCGACCACTGAATGGAAGCAACATCATCATCAAGAATGGTGACGATGAGATCCTTTTTACTACCAATGATCGTTCCCGGGCTCGGGTTGAACAACTGAAGCAGGTAAGTTTCCGATCCTTCTTCCTGAAAATCCTGATTGATTCTAGTCGTAATAGTAACTTCCTCCTTACCTGTCGTAAAAACCGCCTGACGATTTGAGATCGATTGAAAGTCAGAAGGCGATGTCGCTGTGGAATTGACGGTTTGATAGTACACCGTGGCCAAACCTGTCATATTCTGACTCCTCACGAGGGTTACCTCCACAGTACCTGCAGATTCATCAAACGAGACTGATGATTCTTTCCACTGAATTTCAGTAGTTTGGGCAGCAACAAAAAGACCGGTCGACAGCATAACTGAACCGACCGGAAACAGGTGTTTAACAACTTGGAATATTGATCTCAACATATCTGTTGTTCGCTCGTAAAATTGCGAACTGCCTGTGGATCGGGCAACCGAAATCGATATTTTGACACTTTCATTACCCCTTTTCTCCAAGGCTTTTAACATAAAAGGATTGCGCCGTCCATCCGTAACCAAAGCATGGATTGAATGCAAGAATCCGAGTCGCCTCAGGTGTCATTTATTGTTCCCGTGCACAATCGGTTGGACTGCACAGAGGCTTTTCTAAAAAGCTTATTGGCCTATACGCAAACTATACCTTTTGAACTCATCTTTGTGAATGATTACAGCGATGATGGCAGTAGACAGTTCCTGGACAGTCTAGAGGATTCCCGGATCACCATTCTGCATAATGAATCACGATCCGGATATGCCAAATCCGTCAATCGAGGAGCAGCTCGTGCCCGCGGCGAATTTCTGGGACTGCTCAATAACGACCTCGTGCTCACTCCCGGTTGGCTTGAACCCATGTTGGCTTGTTTCAAGCAACGATTAAGAGTCGGATCCGTCGGCAACATCCAACGAAACATAAAAACCAAATCCCTGGATCACGCTGGCATCATTTTCGATCTGGTGGGCTTACCCGATCACTTTGGCAAAAATTACCCATTCATCTTTTCATTTGATTACCGGGAATTTCCTGCAGTCACGGCTGCCTGCATGCTCATTAAACGGTCCCTGTTTGAGGAGATGAATGGATTTGACGAAACTTACCTAAACGGCTGTGAAGATGTAGACCTTTGCCTGCGAATTGGAAAACAAGGCTATAGAAATATCGTCGCGGGTCAGAGTTGCGTCTGGCACCATGTAAGCGCCTCCCCTGGGCGGCGTGATAATGATCAATCCAATAACCGTATGCTCCTCGAGACATGGAAAAATGAACTCCTGAGATATGGACGCAGAGACTGGCCTTTACAGTACCTGATGCGCTATTGGAAAAAGCCTTGGTTATATAACGGCACTAAACTATTGGATGCACTGGTAAGGCTTATAAGGCTAAAGACCGGCGATTCGCGTTGGGCGATTGAAAAACGAGCACGAATTATGGGGAAATAAAGTTAGAGTTTTAACGCCGATTAAATTCTGGTCCAAACGGGAAAATAAAAAAGCGGGCACATTTGTACCCGCACTTAAAATCATGGGAGGTTAAAATTTAAAACCGGATACGCGCTCCCGCGTAAACGGAAAAGGAAGCTGTTTGGAAACCCATGATTTCCTGATAATCCTCATCCAGGAGATTATCAATTCGAGCCCAAATATCCCAGGTCTCATTCAGATCATACGTACCCGCAAGATTGAGGACCACGTAATCAGACATTTTCTGCGAATCACCTCTCAGACTTAACTGCTGTCCTACATAAAGACTACTTAGATTAAGCAACAATTTGTCATTCAGAGTTTCCCAATTTAGACCTACCGATAAAATATCGTGAGGTACCCGCTCAGCGGAAGATCCGTCATCGTATTCAGCATCTGCATACGTATAAGATAAATTAAGAACCAGGTCTTCATCAAATTGCACATTGGCAAAACTCTCTACACCTTGGCTAAAATAACGGTCCTCGTTGGCAAATGTAAAGCTGGCAAAACTGAAGACAATCTTATCCTTAATAGAATAATCGAAATAGGTGACACCTACGCTGAGAATTCCATTGTCAAAAGAGCTCTCCAGTCCGAAATCCCAACCAACCCCCGATTCAGGTTTTAAAGCGGGATCACCAAAGGAACTAAATAATTGAAAGAAGGTGGGCGCTTGAAACGAAGTGCCGTACGAACCGCGCAGCTTTAAAAACCTGTCTTCTGTTTCATCCAGAATATAACTAAAAGTTCCACGATAGGTGGTCTCATCACCATAGGCGCTATTGTCATCATAGCGGCCTCCCAAAGTTAATACCAATTTTTCAGAAAGAATAACAATGTTCTCCAAAAAGAGAGAACGTTCATCCCGGTTTCCAACATCCGATTTGTTTTCTTCTTTTTCGTACTTGGCTCCCGCAACTAATTTATAGGAATCACTCGCTTGAACTGTGTTATTCCAGTCCAACTCAAAACGATCCCCGTCCGAGGCCAGCGGAAAAGAAGAAAAACTGAAATCACGCGTTTTATTCATTCCAGCACTGAGGCTTGAATCCCAATTATCCGAAGGCTGGAACGACAGGGCCAACTTGGCAAAAGTCTGTTCCGTCTCTGTGTAATTGTCGGCAAAGGGCTCACCAAAGATAAAAGAAGGATCTCCAGGATCAAATTCGGCTTTGGAATCGATGTAATAAACCACTAACTTCAACGAGCTTGTGTCTGCGAAATCATAGCCGAGATTAAGCAAAGCATTCAGATTCCTATAGTGATCATCATCGGCCCATGCTTCCCCGAAGTCGGGATCCTGAACCGAGTAACCTTGGCTATCGTACCAGGAAACAGAGGCATGGTAGGTCCAATTATTAAAATTGCCCCAAGTACTTGCCGAAGCCTGGTAGGTTTCATAGGCACCAGCCATAACGTCCAGCGAACTGCCGGGCTCACGACTACCGTCTTTCATATGAATGCTAATAACCCCTGCTAACGCATCGGCGCCATAGAGTGAGCTCTGTGCACCTTTAAGCACTTCCACTCGTTCAACACCCGAAGTAGACAGGGTGCCAAAATTTAGCATTTGCCCAGAACCTGGATTACTCACTTCAATCCCGTCGATAAGAACAGTCGGCCGGTTAGTATTCAGACCACGAGTTGTCATTCCAAATACCTGGCCGCTGCCTCCGTTATTGCGAAGGACAAGGCCGGGGACAGTTCGCAGGGTTTCACTAAGAAATGACTGCTTACTTTTTTCAAAGTCCGTCGCGGTGAAAATATCGACAGAGCTTCCTACTTGTTCGAGCCGTAATTCCGTACGGCTCGAAATGACCACGTATTGATCGAGGTCATGGATTTTCGATTCTTCATCCTCAATCGCGAAGGATGCCTGGGTTGCGAATAACCCGAACCAGGCTGATAAGCCCAGAATAGTTTTTTTAGGTAAGCCAAATTGGCTTATGGATATGTGCATATTTTTAGAAAACCGGCTCACAAAGGAAGGTCCGGCTTCTACGGCATGCTTAAAACACAACGCGGTTTACGCTCTTAGCCCGGCTAAGAAACGGCTGACCAACCCTTACTTGCGCGGCAAGGTTTGATATGCCAAAGCCAGAAGTCGGACTCCAAGTTTGTGTCAGGTCTAAGATCGACAAGACGCCTCACCCAATTCGACAGATGTGTGAATTTCCCAGAGGTTTCCCCAGGGCAGGTTTGTGACTTGATACCGTAGCGCGACTGTCGCCGGTTCTCACGGCGTGTTCTGGTGCATTGGTGTTATTTAAGAACAGTTCCTGAATCAGCTAACCTTCAGGAAGGCGCTACCACAAGGAAGGATTGATCTGGTCGCAAGAATATTGTTCGCACCTGAGTTTTATTCGCTAAAGCCACAACTCGCGCAAACCACCCTCGGTCCCCAGGACAGGATCTTCAGGAGGAACAGGAAGGCCAGCGATATTTTCCAGTACCTTGGGTCGCTCGCCTGGTCTGCCGTATTGCATATCCCAGGTGAAGCCCAATGGATAGCCACCCACAACGCCAAAGTCGCTGCTACTCCCTTTATTGAAATGCCCGACCCCGGCAGGTATGA
>JAPUIL010000751.1 GCA_027297085.1 Verrucomicrobiota bacterium
TTCGAGCGGAGGTCGATCGATGTGTTGGTGGATTAGGATTTCGGGGTCTAAAGCTTGAGATCGCCAACAACGCGAGGGATGCCTGTATGAAATCAGTGATGCAAGCAGGAGAAGCCTATGATAGCCCGTTCAAAAGTAGACTACGATTCACCCGACAAACTGGAGGGCGGATCACCGTACGAAAAAATCTTTCAACACAAATCGACACTTATCGCTTTGTATTCAATTCCTCACAACAATCGATTTCCGCACATTCAAACGCTATTTTCGCGTGATCTGGATGACCGTGATGAACACGATTCGGGATGGATCTTTGCCCGTGGGGGACCGGTTTATATCGCCTATCGTCCCTTTGCTTCGGGTGAATGGAGACCGGTTGACTGGACTGGACTTCTGAAAGGCGGTGCCGGCGGCTGGTTCAGCACGAACTTCGAAGAACTCGCCAAAGGAAGTGAATTTTACGTCAGCGAGTCGTTGAATAATGGATACGTCGTGCAAGTCGCACCTGTATCCGAATATGATTCCATGCAGGTTTTCATCGAGGCTGTAATCGCCCTACCTTTGAATTTCTCCCTGGAACCCCTTCCATCCGTAACATTTACCGGACTAGATGGCACCCGGCTTACGGCAAACTACGGAGAAGATCCTTCTGTTAATGGAACGGCTATTGATTACAAAAACTGGAAGTTGTTCGATGGGCCATTCTCCAAGGCCGATAAGGAAAGCGAAAAGGTAGAGATCTTGCACGGATCAGAAAGTTACATCCTCGACTTCAAGAACATCACCAGCAAAACCACTTTTTCTTCAGACCAATGATCTTTCAACGAATCCTTATTTTTGTATGGCTGGCTACGCTATCGTTAACCGCTTGTGCCAAGAAACCGGTTTCGCAAATAGATCTGTTTGCGGCCATGATCATGACAAAAGCACAGGTATCCAGTTCTATCCCAACCGATAGCGGGGTACTTGTGCGAAATTCGGACACGGGCGACTGGCAGCGTATTGGCCCTAAGATTCAGATGATCAGCAGCGCCACAGCCGATCCTTCGGATACGGACACCATCTTCCTTGCCTGTGGCAACGGAATCGTCCGGACAACCAACGGTGGTGTCAGTTGGCACATGGTCACGGGTTGGCGTGAAAGTGATGTCCTCCAAATTGCCATTGACCCAAGCAATGGTGATCGTGTCTACGCCGCAACTGCCTGGGGAGTGACCCGTTCAACGGATGGCGGTGAGTCATGGGTCGCTTCCAATACGGGATTACCAGAGTATTTTTCCAAAGGTATTGTTCTTGATCAACGCCAGCCAAACCGCCTTCTGTTAGCTACAACCACGGGCCTGTTCGAAAGCAAAAATCATGCGAAGTCCTGGCAACGTCTCCCTTCCTTTCCTGAAGTCGCAGCTTTGCGGCTTCGTCGCAGCGAAAGTCATCCTGATTTTTGGATTGCCGGGACTGAAGGTAAAGGCGTCTGGATTTCCCGTGATGATGGTCAGAGCTGGAAATCCTCAACCTCAGCCTTGAAAGACGCCAACGTGTATGCGGTGGCAATTGATCCCTTTGACTCATCCAGTCTGGCGGCCGGTGGCTGGTCAACTGGAGTCTATCTCTCCGACAACGGTGGGAAATCCTGGATGAAGGCTAAAGGAGAACTTCCTTCGCCCAACATCACTTCCATGGTTTTCGATGCGAATGTACCGCACCGCGTCTGGGTTTCCACTTTCGAAGAAGGTACTTTTTACAGCGACAACGCAGGTTCGACTTGGATCAATGCCGATCTCGATGGAGCTTACGTGTTCGATCTAGGATTTCTCCCTACTCAATCAAAACAGTAGTAGGATAAACACTGGATTTAAATCAGACGTAAGGTATCCACGAGGATCGTCCCCTCTCCATTTTTCCCCGTCCTAAGCTCATCTGGTCAATTCTTTTGCATTGAACTGGAATGTACGATTCCGCATCTTAACTTTGATGAAACGCTTTCGACTCGACCGGAGTGCTTTTAGTATGCGCGCGCACGCTCAAACTGAGAAACAGAACTTCGAATATTGGGCGGGACAGTCAGTGGCTGATCGACTTGCAGCCGCCGCTTACCTCAATAGCGTCGCTTATAGCTACCCTTACGAATCTCCACCTCGTCTCGACAAGACCGCACACGAAGCCCGAAAACGGTAGACCATGGGTGATGTCCTCCACGAAGACTTCCTGGATTTTATAAAGACGCTCAATGCCAATAGCGTAGAGTATATGGTTGTCGGCGGCTATGCTGTTATATTTCACGGTTACCCAAGAACGACGGGCGACCTCGATGTCTGGGTCAAAAAAACGGATGAAAATTACGACAGACTCGTAGACGCATTGTCCGATTTCCAGATGCCCGTATTCGATATGACCCGGGAAAACTTTCTGAACAATCCCCACCTTGACGTATACGCCTTCGGCCGATCTCCCGTTTCGATTGAGATACTTAACACTGTTAAGGGACTTGAATTTGAAAAGGCATACGCCAACGCCGTTTCCATAGAAATTGATGGTACTCCCGTAAGATTTCTATCCCGCTCGGATCTCTTAACAGCAAAAAGAGCAGTGAATCGACCACGCGATATAAACGATATCGACAATCTTCTCGGAGAATAGTCCCGTCATCAATGCGGAGCTCAATGAAATGGGTTGAACGATCCAATAATCGGAAAGATCAGGAATCCGACCGAAAAATTCCGGGACTCGAACCGTGAGTTTGTTTGAAGACACGATAAAAGTGAGAGAGATCCTGGTATCCACATTCGAATACAACGGAGCGAATGGAAAGAGTTGTGTTGCGTAACAAATCCGCGGCGTAGTTCATGCGCAAACGAGTCACACGTTTCTGCCAACTTTCATCAGCGAGCTGACGAAATAGCTGAGTGAAACGGCGCCGGCTGAGTCCGAGTGTACGAGCAACCGAATCGATATCTTCGTTTTTCCAGAACTCCTGTTCCAAGGAGGCTATGTAGCTTTGAACCCGGTGCTGGGATTTTGAAATGTGAATCGAATCGTTTCTGGGAGTTCGTGCAAGCTCGAGCATAATCCAGGTGACAAGACACAACTGTGCATCTTCATAATTCGGCTGACGCAAACGCTCTTCGGCCAGGAGTTGCCGCAACCAGGATTCTATGCGCTGCATTCGGCGTGGATCGTCTTCCATTCGCAATTCATTGCAAACAGACTCTATCAATTTTTTTCCGGGAAAACGCGGCGACTGAAGACAGATCCCATACAACGAAAGCGGACGTCGCGGCGTATCCAAGAGGCGATGCTTTAGGCCTTTCGGAATAACGTAAACCATGGGTGCCCGAATAGCAAAATCACTTTTCTCCGTTTCTAGAACCCCTTCTCCACCGACGAACATGAGTATCTTCGGGAATGGATCGCTACGCCAATCCATAAGAAATTCCTCCTCATGATGGCTTTCAAGCAGAGCAAACCCATGATTCTGGAAATTGACCTCGACTGGCCTACTCTGACGTTTAAGGGGCATACAAAGACAAGAACCTGCACATGATTGCCTGATTTACAAATACAAATCGCCCTCTCATCAAATAGTAATGTGGAAAGGATTCATAAATAAATAGCCCGCCTATATTGCCCAATCCGCCAATGTATTTTACCCGATCTGTGAATTGATATTCCGCCTGGTATCAAGGATAATTGTAGACCAAAAAGTAGCAATTTGAGTCGCAGTTATATTCATTTCCAAAATACTTGTTTAGCCAATGAGCAATTCCACTTCTCTTCCCAATTCACCCGAAATACTGACCACGACCGTCGGTTCCTACAGCCCGATTGACTGGTTAGCTGCTTTACCGAGTGAACAATCGGTAGCTGACGCCACAGCCGTAGTCATTCACACCCAACAACAATATGGAATCGATCTGCCTACAGATGGGGAACTCTACCGTTTCGACGTGAATCATCCCGATACAAACGGAATGATTGAATACTTTATCTCCCGATTGGGTGGCATCGATACGCAGATCGGACTGACAGACGCACGATCCTTTCGGCTGAAGCGGGAAATGAACTTCCGCTTCAAACCCGCCGGTGTAGTAAGAGGACCCATAGGTGAAGGCACATTAGATTTACAGGAAGCCTGCACCCGTTCAGCCGAAGTGGCGAACGGACCGCTTAAGTTTACTCTTACCAGTCCTTACATGCTGGCGCGCACGCTTCTAGACAATCACTACGGTGACCTGGGTGAGCTCACGCTAGCCATTGCTGATACGCTTGCGGACCAGGTAAGTGAACTTCCTTGTGCCTGCGTCCAAGTGGATGAAGCCAACGTACCTGGCAGTCCGGAGAACGCTCCCCTAGCCCAGGAAGCCATCAACCGAATCCTCGACAAAGTAAGTGGGCAAAAGGCCGTGCATTTTTGTTTCGGAAATTATGGAGGGCAGACGATTCAGGCAGGTGGCTGGAACGCGCTCATCGATTTTCTCAACGGCTTGCATACCGACCACCTGGTGCTGGAGCTTGCTCATCGGCCTGAGAATGACCTGGAAGCGTTGAAAGAAATCGACCCAAAGATAAAACTCGGGATCGGGGTCATCGACATCAAGGTCAACCACGTGGAAACTCCGGATGAGGTGGCTGCTCGAATTGAAAAGGCGACTGAGTATGTTGGTCCCGGGCGAATTGGTTGGGTTCACCCCGACTGTGGTTTATGGATGCTCAAACGCTCTATTGCCAATCGCAAGCTGGAATCCCTGGTCAAAGGTCGCGATTTGTATCTTGGCAGATAGCGGACAGAATCCTCAGGAATCTAACTTTCATGATGAGTAAAAGTACATTCAGCATCTGCTTAGTGAACCAATTGACCAACATCGATAAGGATTCCCACCGTCCCTTTAAATATCCAACCACACTACCTGTTGATCTCTTGAAGATCGCAATAATACTCAGGAGCTAAAATCTTCGATTTGCTAACTACCGGGTCCATTCGGACGAGCGTTTTACGAAAGGCTCCTTAGGTTTGACTTTCTTTGGTTTTGGGCACGGTGAACTGCTGATAGAAACGCTCCACGGCAGCGGCACTGCATAGGCTATTTAAACGGTAATGCCTCAACGTAGAACATACCGTGCTTGCAATGCTGCTTCACCATTTCGTATCCTCCTATTCTTTATATCACCGGGGACATGTTGGATTTTTTCCCTCATGTACCCAATCTTTGAGGGAGAGCGCTCCTCCCTCTAAAACCCTCGCCTCAGCGGTTAGCGCCGCAAAAGAGGTTTCCAATCATTACTCCTAAAAATAAATCTAAAGCCATGGGCTCCCAAAACGAAAGGGTCTTGCTTTTCTCTTTTCGCGAACTTGCTGGAAATGAGCTGTGGCGATGTTTGATTTATGAGTTTGAGGACCTTCGTGCCAGATTCTGAGGAATTTCGACATTATTTTCCATGAGACAAGACCGTCATTTCTCTCTCCGGCAAGGAACAGGTCAAAGAGATCCTGCTCGGTAACAGACAGGAGGAACCTGCCTCTTTTCGGGAAATTCACGACAAAGGAATAAAATCCTCTCTACTTCAACATGCCTCGGTCTGTGTCCAGGTTCATTCTGGCGAATATCAAGGAAGATCTACAGGCAAATGGTAAATCAAGTTAGCACTGTCTTTTACGAAAAACCGCAAAGTTTCTTTTGTTAGGTCCATCCCCAGGTTAGGCAGTCTCTTCGTTCAATACTTCGGCCAACATTTCCAGTGCATCCCACGCTGCCGCGAAGCCGGCGTATGCTGCGACTTGAAAAATCGCTTCTATTATTTCTTCTACTTTTGCACCATTGCGTAAAGCCATCTTGAAATTCAGTTTCAAAGCATTGTTTCGACCTAAGGCAGCCAACACGCAAATACTGCAAAGTGATCTGGTCCTAAGATCGATACCGCCACGGGTCCATATCCTACCACCTAAAACAGTGATTACTTCCTTCTCGAAATCCGGGCAAACAGATCGAAAACGCGCAACTAGTGACTCAATATTTTCCTCCCCAACCATCTCGGCGAACTGCTTGTAACCCTTTTCGTAATCGGTGGTCATTCCATTTCTCCTGTATAATGCTAAGACTGGAAATGCGGCTTGTCCGCATTTCCTAAGTCGTCTTGTTCGCTTTCATGATTATCCTTAGCCATGGAGGATAAATATTCCTTGGGATTCTTACAAAATTTGTAGGCACCCGATTCCCTAATGTCCATTGTGACCTCTATCATGACTGGCTCAATTACTTTATGTGAAGGATGAGAAAGCACTTTACACTTATTCTTTCTAGCAAGCCTTAAAATAGATTCAAGTATCTCCAAATCAGGGTTTCTAAGGTCAAAGCGGCAATTGACGTCTCCTTCTTTCCATATCGTCACTTTATTCCCATCGTCAGATCCAAACATGATCGCATCCTTTATACATGAATCGAGTTTTCCCAGGATGATTTTTAATTCTTCGCCTAGGGCTGCTTCCGAGTCGAACTCTGCCCAGAAACTAGGTGGATCAAAAAAAGTTTCCGGATCGTCGACACAGAAGTAGTCGTCGATCCTCCCTGGCACGAATCCACATTTCTGGATCATTCCGTACTCGGGAACCAGGCTAAAGTCGTATTGCCAGAGTGCCATTTTATTTCAGCGAACAGTGATTTTGAGTGTACTTATTAAGTAGGTATATTGTTGGTTCAAATTGGGGGATTTGGGTCGGTTAACGTGTAACCAGCTAACAGATCTTCCGGACTATAAGTTCTTAACTTAGCAGTAATTGTATTAATTTCAAGTGTTGATAGGATCAATCCGCACTTCTCTCAAATTCTCAACGCTCACCCAGTTATCACGTGCCCACAACAAAGCCCCAAGCAACCTTCTCCGGGCACTTGGGGCTTCAAACAATATAATCGAACACACTACAAATTTAGGACCGTTATCTTCAACTGTATGAGTTCATTCAAATAGTTTTAACAACTACTGGATCTTTTACTAAATTCTAAATGTTCCTTCGTTGATTGGTTAAGACAAAGTTCTTCGTCTATTCAGCAGGTGCCTATTTAAATAAAAGCCCCGGCGAGACAAACTCATCCCAATGAGAGTCCCCCTGAGGCTTTCATGTTGTGTCTATGGATTCGCTACGGGTAGTCTTGATGGTGTTGGGAAATGTTTGTCTCAGGTTTTATAATACCATATTTCATAAAAAATGCCAACGTGGTGCAGCTCATTTTGATAGCAGAGCAAGGCGCGTCATCCGGGTAGTATCGAGATACATGCCGGATGACGGAACGCGGCGAACTATCAAAAGGAGCGCATCCTTCCAGGACAGGCGTCTTTTCGGCGGCCGCGGCGTTCGCTGCGGTTGCCAGGGTTCGAGCCCAGCCAAACGTAGCAGCCTTGCTGACGCCGAAAAATCCGCTCTGCCATGTGAGCATTATTAATGAGATATGGTATAAGCTCAACGAGGGACGCAGTCTTTACCGAATAATGACAAAGAAACGGATAGCCTCAAGCAACCCTCTTCGGTCACTCAAGGTTCAACCTTTTTGCTGACTCACAGTTAAGAGCTCAACCTATATCGAAGAGTGAGGTGGCGCAATTGGAAATTTGGGAAACGGGTTTTTAAAAGTAATAACACAAACCCTGATCTTCCAACTCGCCAAATCTTGGGCAGGAATTACCTTCAAAAGCAAAGGTAACCCGAGTATCACCCCCTCATCGTAATTTTCTAGCGGACTAAAGAATAGGCTATGGGGTACCGAAGTAATTGAGCGCTAGTGAGGGCTAGTGGCATGGACATGGGGGATGAGAAGCCCTGAGCTAACATTGATGACCCGAGTGATTTGCAGGTGTAAATTGCTAGGATTCTCAGACTATCGCCACACTCAGTATGACGGAACCGCCAAACAATATGCTAGCGAGGAAAATGATCGTCCAGCGAAGCGCACGACGA
>JAPUIL010000752.1 GCA_027297085.1 Verrucomicrobiota bacterium
CGTCAGTCATGGAGTCCTGAACAAATACGCCTACAAACGGCTGAAAAACGGGCCTTTGGATGAATTGATTACGACCAACTCCACCCCCGTAAAAATTGGGGATAGCGGGATTCCCGTCACGGTTATCAGTATTGCCGAGCTCATTGGAAAGGCCATTATTAGAACGCACCGCGGCGAGAGTGTATCCAGCCTTTTCCGCCTTAAATCCAAAGAAGACGAGTCCTAGTCTCAATGGTCTGCAAGGTTTTGTGGCTACTTGCGACTCATTCAGGTAGTGTATTTTGGGGTACACGAGGAAACTTTAGACAAATAATCCTGTCGTTTCGAATAAATGAAAATACGCCATCTAATCATAGCTTCAGCCATCATCATTGCAGCACTGGGCATTGCCCAAGCCGTTACCAAGACAGGCCCACGCGAACTTCCAACGATTGTATGGGATAATACCCCATTGGATCGGTCGAACCACGGTCGCATATCCAGCTATGCGGATATGCTCGATCAGGTTACGCCTGCCGTAGTCAGCGTATCCACCTCCAAGCTGCTTGAAGGTCGACGTTACAATTTGCCACCTCAGTTTCGGGACGATCCATTTCTGCGGCGTTTCTTTGGCGAACCGGATTCACCAGATGATCAGCCAAAATCCGAAGGATTGGGCTCGGGTGTCATAATCAGCAAGGATGGCTACATTCTTACCAATAATCACGTGATTGAAAATGTGGACGAAGTGAGTGTGAGGTTGAATGACGGTCGGGTTTTTGACGCCGAAATTGTTGGTGCAGACAGCAAGACGGATGTGGCTGTTCTTAAAATTGAAGGTGAAGATTTACCAACCCTCACTTTGGCTGATAGCGAACAAGCACGGGTTGGCGATATCGTTTTTGCGGTAGGCAATCCTCTGCGGGTCGGACAAACCGTCACCCAGGGAATTGTTTCGGCCATCAATCGTACTTCCCTGAGCCTCATCGAGGAGGAGGGCGGTTATGAAAACTTCTTGCAAACAGATGCTTCGATCAATCCTGGGAATTCCGGAGGCCCGCTCGTTGATGCCCAGGGTCGTATCCTGGGAATCAATACAGCCATCCTGTCTCAATCAGGTGGAAGTATCGGTATTGGTTTCGCTATTCCTAGTAACCTTGCCAGAAACGTGATGATGAGCCTCATCCAAACCGGGGAAGTCAGACGGGGCTATCTGGGAGTAAGTATTGACGATCTGGATCCGGAACTCGCTGAACAATTTGACCTCAATAGTTCGCATGGCGCCGTCATTACCGACGTTCGCCCTAGAACTCCTGCCGAAGCAGCCGGTCTACTGGTCTACGATGTGATTACTGCGGTGAACGGTAGAGAGGTAACATCCCGTCTTGATCTTAGACTTCAGATTTCTCAGCTCAATCCCGGATCAGAAATCAGTTTGAGCATTCTGCGAGATGGTGAAGCCATGGATATTCCGGTAATCCTGGCCAATCTGAACGACGCCGACGTCTTTGTGGGCGAAGATGCCAGCTCTGAAATTATTGAGCTTCTTCCCGGGGTTACCTTACTCGAAATGACGGACAGCCTTCGCGATCAATTTCGCATTGGCCAATCAATAGCGGGCCTGGTGGTCGCAGAAGTGAGTGAAGATTCAGAGTACCGTGATAACCTGATGCCCGGCATGGTTATTATGGGCATCAACCGGAAAAAGGTCGAAACGCTTGCCGAAGGATTCGATCTAATCACTCCTGGAAAAAATCTGCTATACGTCTATTACGAGGGCAGGAATAACTTCCTGGTTATTCGAAAAGACTAAATGCCCTTGGTCCGGAATTTTATCTGAATCGAGGTATCGAGAATCGAATCAACTGCAAGGTAGCTTCTGCTCCTCGATTTGAACCTCCCAACTGTAGGAGTTAGCTTCCAACTTCGCCTTGCAGGCTACGAAGGACACGTGCTGACGATTTAGTTTCCAAACGCAAGCTAACTACCCGGCTTGATGGGTGGAATCCCGGCCAGTTCCGGTGGCAGGTCATCGGGGCTATAGGTGGGAAAATTAAATTCCGCCAACGACACAACTAGCACGTTAAAATCCGCATTGCCCGCACTCCGGTCTGCCAACAATGCCAGTCCTACTACCTTTGCTTCGAATCCTTCAGCAATATCGATGGCTTCCTGGGCTCGGCCGCCGCGGGTAATGACGTCTTCTACAATGAGGACTTTTTCTCCCGGGGCTATTTTAAATCCTCGGCGAAGGACCAGGCGGTCGTTTTGTTTCTCCGCAAAGATGAAGCGGGCATTGGCTTGTCTAGCAACCTCCTGCCCGATGACTAAACCTCCCATGGCTGGCGATAGGACCGTCTGGAATTCTATGCCATCCAATTTTTTCAACATAAGTTCGGCTAACCGAGTTACCTTATCCATATATTCGCACACGCGTGCACATTGGAAAAAATGACCACTGCGTAAGCCGGATCGCAGTATAAAATGACCGCGAAGCAGCGCTTTTGAAGATTCGAATATTTCCAGAATTTCCTGTTGCTCGTTATCCATGTTCACCAATTTGCTGAAAGGCATTCGGGATTCCAAATTGTTTTTCCTCATTTGTAGAAACCTGAGTAGGCTCCAAGGATCGGCACTTTAGCAAGAGTCGCGCTGCCACATTTATTACTAAAGTCATTGAATCGCGACCAAGGTTACTCCTACACCACGATTCGAAACTCTCAACTGTAGGAAGCAAACTTGTTCGCGACCCGGAAGCCAATGACATTAATCGAGGTAATACCGAGGCCTTGGCCGACAACGAAGCGAACAACAACCGCTCCTTCGTCACCGATCTATCAGTCTTAGAAACCATTATCAGTGCATTGGCGGTGAGTCTCAAATAGTACTTGCGAGCTTATCAAACACGTGTTGGTTTTAAGCAGATTTTTCGAAACTCTAATAGAAATTCTGTTTATGATAACCTCTACCAAAGACCTCGCAGAACACCTGGGTTTGTCACGCTGGACAGTTTCGCGTGTTCTCAATGGTCATCCTGAAGTAAAGGAAGAAACCCGCAAACGGGTCCTCGATGCTGCCGAGAAACTGGGTTTTTCGCCCAATACCATGGCTCGTGGATTGCGCGGTGTATCTACTGGGTTGGTCGGGGTTTGTTTTCAAGAATTGGAATCTCCGACGCTGGCCAAGAAAACCTCCTTTCTTCAACGGCAACTTCGCACCATGGGTTTCCGGGGAATTATTGAATTGACCGATGGAGACCCAAAGCTGGAAGAATCAGTGTTGCGCCACTTTCTTTCATTGAAGTCGGATGGCATCATCTTGGTTGGGTCAACTCTCAGAGCGGATAGTCCCACCATTGAATATTTGATAAATACTGATATGCCAACTGTATTGGTAGACCCGATACATGAGCTTCCTTTTCCTTCCATACATCTGGATCGTGCCGGTATTATGGAACATATTATCGACCATTTGTGGGAGGGTGGACATCGGCAATTTTCCCTGTTGGGTATCGAGAGCGATCCCGTTTTGGGACCGCTCCGGGTTGAAGGTATGCAACGCGGGATTAAGAAGCATAATGGTAACTATGCTCAGCAGGCAAAAAGCTACGCCGAAAGTGACGGTGATCTTCAGGACTACGGCTACGGCTATTCCCTGGCCAAAACGATTCTGGCGGCCAAGGACGGAGCAACTGCCTGGATTGCCATTAATGATCGGCTGGCCATAGGGGCTCTTGCATATCTTCGCGAGCAGAAGGTCCGGGTCCCGGAAGACTTGGCCCTGGTAGGCTTTGATAACCTTGATATTAGCCGCTGGTACGACCCACCTCTCACCACAGTGGATCAAGTCATCCCCAAAATTTTCCGTGAAGCCGTTACACTGTTGATTCAATCCATTCGTAAACCGACTTACAATAATGTCAGTTGTGAATGGATCCTCCCAGAACTCATTCTTCGCAAGACTAGTTGATCAACGTCGCAGCGTTCCTGGATCGTCGGCTTCGATTTTTCTTATCAGGTTTTAAAGTCCGCCTCCAAGCGAGCTCTGCGTCGAGACATCTCGCCACAGTTTCGCGATGCGAAACGACGGCGGATGGTCGGGCCGACTGGACTCGAACCAATCCCTATTTTATCGGGCATAAAATAAGTGGTGCGCGTTTGGTTCGCGAAGTTCTCAAATTGTAACAGAGATTCTCCGGAAATTATGTCCTGAAATATTCCCAAGGTTTCTCCACTCTCCGACAAAATTGACAGTCAAGAGATGGCAGATTCGAAGGAATCCTTATTTTAAAGGATTATATTGATCTTGGTTTGTGTTCTGACATGGTTTTTACCAGTTCGTCTATTCGAGAGTGAATGATGAAGTTGTAGTCTTTTATGTCAGAATGCAGGTGCTCGTC
>JAPUIL010000753.1 GCA_027297085.1 Verrucomicrobiota bacterium
TTCCCGTTCACCTCCAGGGTTCGGACAAACTCTCCATGAACCCGGTCATCCCCCGCTATCAGCGGAGCGGCAGCGGTGGCAACTGTCATGAATATAAATAGAAGTGTCGCTGCGCGACGGTTGCCTTGTTTCAATGTTCTCATGACTGCTACCTCGTTATAGTAGTTTTTAAACATGACTCCTCCATTCTGGTTTCGGCTTGTTGAGGTCGGAGTTTGCTATTCCGCCATCCGCAATCCCAAATGCGCAATTGGTTTCATTCATACCGTAAACTTTCCACCGGATTCGCCAGCGCTGCTCGAATCGCCTGGGTGCTAACGGTTAGAAACGCGATGACCAGCACCAGCCCGCCGGCAAGCACAAACACCCACCAATCGATCTCTGTTCGGTAGGCGTAGTTTTGTAACCAACGATTCATGGTAAGCCAAGCAAGCGGCCAAGCGATGAGGTTCGCCAGCAGTACCAGCTTAACAAAATCTTTTGACAAAAGTCTAACGATTCCACTCACAGATGCTCCAAGTACTTTGCGGGTGCCTATCTCCCTTGTGCGCTGTTCCGCTGAGAAAAATGCCAGGCCAAATAACCCGAAGCACGCTATGAGCAATGCGAGAAAAGTAAAACTGCTAAAAATTTTACCGAAACGTTCTTCAGTTTGATATAAATCTTGATAATCATCATCCAGGAAGGAGTATATAAAGGGCCAATCGGGAGCCAACCGATTCCAGGTCTGCTTCAGGTCCTCAATGGTGGTTGCGATGTCGGACAATGATACCTTTACGAGCATATAAGGCAAACTCTTTGGTGGAGCAAGCTTTAATACAAGCGGAAACATGTTGGAGCGCAACGGCAGAATATGGAAATCTCTCACCACGCCGGTGATTTTACCATGGGTCTCACCCACCACGATGCGCTTTCCAATTGCATCACTTGCCGTTGACCAACCCAGATCTTGCACTGCTTTTTCATTCAAGATAAAGGCATCGCTTGTGTCAGTTGTAAATCTCTCTGAAAAGTTTCGTCCGGCGGTTAGCTCAATGTCGAGCATAGGAATAAAATTATGATCGACTAACATGCGCTTCGGCATTTGATATTTTTTCGTTGGCGCGTCCTCTCGTTGTACACGAACATGTCCAGCCCCTGTACCGGGTTTGCGACTTGAAAAAGCTACTTGCCGTACGCCAGGCTGTTGAAACATCTGGCTCTTCAATATGTCCGCATTCTTCCGAACCGATTCCTGCCGAACAGGGACGACGACCACCTGTTCTGGCTCCAACCCAAGTCTCTTCTCTTTCATGAAATTTAGCTGCATGTATACGATTAGAGTGGCGACAATCAAGATCACAGAAATGGAGAACTGGAAAACCACTAGAGCCCCCCGAAATCGCTGTGGCCGCTTACTTCCCGATCTACCGTCAAGCCCTTGCATTGTCTTCAGCGGTTGAAAGCCCGACAGGAAAAAAGCCGGGTAACTGCCTGAAAGCACTGCCACCAACAACGTAGTTCCAATTAGTCCACCAAAAACGGCTAAATTCCAACCTAGATGCAATTCCTTCTCTATGATCCCGTTGAAACTGGGTAGAAAGAGGTCGACCAGCACCATGGCTAATCCCAGAGCCATCAGTGTCTGCAGCAAGGAATCGCCCAAGAACTGTACCACGAGTTGCCTGCGCTGGGCCCCAATCACTTTGCGTATGCTGACTTCTTTTGCACGGGTAATAGCACGAGTGGTTGACAGATTCATGAAGTTGATGCAGGCGATCATGAGAATCAAAATCGCGATGGCGGAAAAGAGATAAACAGACTGGATGCTGCTGCCCGCTTTGATCTCATTATCTCGTGGATTGAGGTGAATATGGGTCAAAGGTTGCAGCCGGAGTTGCCACTTAGCATCTACTCGTTGCAGTGTCTCCCCTATGTATTTGTCGACCATAGCAGGTAATTTTGCTTCAAGTTGCGTAACTGGATAATCTTTCGGCAATAAAACGTACGTGTAAAAAGGATTCACCTGCCAATTCTGAAGGGCATTTCCCATAATGGATTCCAGACTCTTGAAGGAGACCAAAAAGTCGAAACGAAAATGCGAATTCTGGGGCACATTTTCAATGATACCTGTGACCTTGTAATCTAATACATTGTACAGCCGCAGGCTCTTACCAATCGGATCATTGTCACCGAAATACTTCTCAGCCATCTCTTTGCTGATCACAATCGTATTGGGATCTGAAAGCGCCGTTTCAGGATCACCTTTGATTAATGGGAACGAGAAGACTTTGAATATCGAGGCATCGGTATAAAAAATGCCTCCTTCGTAAAATTGCTTATCGCCATGGTGAACCAACCTATCTTTCCCAAACGGCAAGAACCGTACGGCTTCCAAAACCTCGGGATAATCCTCGAACAACCGGGCTGCCATGGGTGCCGAAGTCAGGGCATTCAGAATCGTCTTTTCCGGCAATTTCATATCAACCACCAACCGGTAAATCTGATCGGCCTTCGCGTGGTAGCGGTCGTAGCTTAGTTCATCCAGTACCCATAACAAAATCAAAAAGGTACAGGCCATGCCCACGGCGAGACCGATGATATTTATCAGAGAATAAACTCTGTGTTTTAGTAGATTCCGAGCGGCTATTTTAAGGTAGTTTTTGAACATGATTCCTCCATTCTGGGTTTCGGCGTGGGAGGTCGGAGTTTGTTACTCCACAAATCCCAAATCCGCAATCGAATTATTCATATCTCAAGCTCTCCACCGGATTTGCCAGCACCGCCCGAATAGCCTGCGTGCTCACCGTCAGCAGCGCAATCACCAACGCCAGCCCACCCGCCAGTGTAAACACCCACCAACCGATGTCGATGCGGTAGGCGAAATCCTGCAGCCAC
>JAPUIL010000754.1 GCA_027297085.1 Verrucomicrobiota bacterium
GAAACCCAGCGGTTCCAATCGCTGGAAAAACCATGGAGGAACTCATGCGCGGGTATTGGGTACGTTTCCTTTGGCAGCCGACGGTTCGTTTTTCGTAGAAGTGCCTGCGGATCGTCTCTTGCAGTTGCAAGTGTTGGACAGTGACCGGCGGGTTCTGGGCAACCAGACTTTCTGGATGTATGCCCGGCCCGGAGAAACGCGCAGCTGCATAGGTTGCCATGAACAACCCGATATTGCCAATACTCCACCAAAAATGCCGCAAGCCTTGCTCAAGAGTCCTCTGAGCGCTTTACCTTCGGGCGATGAGTTTTCCTACCGCGCCAAATTCTGGCTCAAAGGAATCGTTCCCGATGAGGCGGAAGACCGAAACCGCACGGTGCGTGCAGTTAACTTGATGGCGCGAAATTGAATTCGGTTTCAGGTGTATGGATTCAGCAGGCATCATTTTGTCACGTAATCTGATGCGAGGTTTATCTGGATTGATATTTGTTAGTATTGTCTTGTGCGCCGGAAGTGGGTATGGATTGTCTGAATACGTATCCGCAACGGCTATCGCCGGAGACCCAAGTGGTGAGCACTTGTATGTAGCGGATAAAACAGGTCATCAGATAATTCGGATCAATATTTCAAGCGGCAAAGTAACCGGCCGGTTTTCATTGCCAGGTGCACCGACCGGACTGGCGATTCAAAAAAATGTTCTTTGGGTAACGACAGGGGCTGATTCTGGAGTTATTTTGGAGATAAACAAAGTCTCTGGAAGGATACTTAGAAAACTGGAAGTAAATGTCGCATCCCGGGCACCGGTATTGAGCAACGATGGTAAGCGGCTTTTCAGCTGCAGCCAATTTACCAACGAAGTAATCATTTTTGATACGGGTTCAGGTCGGGAGCTCAAGCGAGTTGCAGTTAAACGTGATCCTTTCGCAGCTGCCATTACTCCGGACGATCGATACCTGGTGGTGGCGAATCGTTTACCTGTGGATGCATCCACAGCATCGCATGTGGCGGCTGAAGTAAGTGTAATTGACGCACAAAAAGGCGAGCTAGTCAGACATATCAAATTACCGGACGGAAGTACCGGTGTTCAGGGGGTTTGCATTAGCAGCGAGGGTCGATTTGCGTGGGTGACGCATCTCCTTGGCCGCAATCGAGTACCAGCGACTCAACTCGAGAATGGCTGGTTGATAACCAATGCTTTGAGTGTGGTCGACCTTTCCACTTTAACTCTGGCCGATACTTTTATCCTGGATGATGTCGGGCGTGGTGCGGCCAATCCTTGGGGAGTAGCGGTATCACCTGACGAGAAATATTTGGTGGTAGCACTATCCGGCGTGCATGAAATTGTCCGGATCGATTTACAGGACCTGATTAACCGTATCGGAAATATGAGTACTCCTACTGGTATTCGAAATGCCAAGGATTCCATTTCATACCAGCCGACGGGTGGTTATGATTCTTTCAATCGGCTTAACGGAATCAAGACGCGTATTCCATTAAATGGTAACGGTCCTCGGTCTATAGCGATTGCAGGTAGTCGCGTTTATGCCGGAATGTATTTCAGTGGGTCGGTTGAAAGTGTGGCATTGGCGGGAACGTCTTCAGTTTCCGAATCCATTCAATTGAACGATCAGCCTCCTTTTTCCGCTGAACGTCTTGGGGAGCGTTTGTTTCACGATGCTGAGTTGTGTTTTCAGAATTGGCAAAGTTGTGCGGGATGTCATCCCGGGGGTCGGACGGACGGAATGAATTGGGACCTGACCAACGATGGAATCGGCAATCCTAAAAACGCAAAAAGCCTTTTGTTTGCTGGCCGAACTCCTCCTTTGACTATGACCGGGATTTTCGAATCGCTGGAGCAATGTGTGCCGTTTGAAATTCAAACCATTCTATTCAGTGCACCTAAAAGAGAGGAAGCAGACGCCCTTGTAGCCTATATTAAATCTTTGAGTCCAGTCCGGAATCCGTCTGTGATAAAACCGGAATTACAGGATTCAATTGCGCGTGGTAAAAAGATGTTTGAAAAGGCAGAATGCATGGAATGCCACGACGGCGAATACTATACCACCATGCGGATAAAGCATATCGGAACCAGTAATGAAATGGATCACCAGGCTCGATTTGACATACCTACGCTCAGAGAAGTATGGCTTACCGCACCCTATTTACACGATGGAAGAGCTCGGACTATTCATGAGGTGTTAACCACGTTCAATCCAGAGGACCGGCATGGAGAAACATCACAACTAAGCAGTCAGGATATCGATGATTTGGTAAATTACGTGTTGTCGTTATGAATTGTGATTCGGTTCTTGTTTTTGTAGGGGCGGCTTTACGCCACGATCGCTCGTTGCAGGTGGATTCGCAGCTAAAGCAGCTCCTGCCTTTTGATCGGAAGTTGAACAGGTAGGAGCAAATTCATTCGCGACCCGAAGTTCTGGTAGGTCGCGATTAAAATTGCTCCTACATTTAGTATCGAAACACGTAGGTGTAGGAGTGCTTTAGCTGCGATTTTTTATACTGGTCTATAGATCGCTCCTACATTTTTGTGAATTAAAATGTCGCAATCGGGTTCAGTGGCGAACCCGTGCCGCCTTCTACTGGGATCGGAGCAACGGTAAGGAGAAACTCGTAACGATTCAATTCGGCTGCGATTTTGGATAAGCGTTCCAGCTCGAGATTATCCAGTATGGGTACGCCCATTACGTTAAGCATAAACATGTGAATAGGGCTGGTGAATCCTTCCACTCCACTGGGTTGGACATCGCTGCCCGTATCGCTGCCCATCACCGCAATGTCTCTTTCCTTGAGCCAGCGTGCACAGGAGGCATAGAGGCCGGCTGCGCCGGATTCCCAGGGCCCTAATTCATCGCGTCGCGCCCAACGTCCGGTGTAAAGAATCACTGCATCTCCTTTCCCAATTTTGACACCCACCATTTTTTCCCAGGCATCAAGGTCTTCAGGGTAGAGGGCGGTGCCCGGTTCAAGGTATTTGACGCCTTTGAGTTTTGGTCCATCGATCAATACCGCTCTGGTAAAAATACCTTCCTTGGCGTTGCGCACGTCGAGCTTGGCCGATCCTTTTTCAGTGACCACGCTGGCGGGAAATCCGTTATACAATTTCCCCTCATGCACGTAGTGGCACAACGCATCCATGTGCGAATGGGCGAAGCCGTGGTAAGAAACCGAGTAGTTATCCGAGTTCCACTGTTCACCAAAAACAACCATGGTGTGCATGAAGGGTCTGGGATTATCGGGTGCGATTTTTTTCAACACATCCCGAGCCAAGGATACGGAAATACCATCTTTGACCAAAGCGGCTGCTTCCTTCCGTTTCTGCGGTGTAATGAGATTGAGTGCTCCTTTTTGATCGTCAACTCCCCAACGTCCCCAATTGGAGAGCTCTTCGATCATCGCATTGATGTCTTTTGCTGTGAGCGTATCGCGCTCGTCGGCGAAAGTGGCTGAAGAGGTGAGAAACAGAAGTAGGAAAATTATTCTTAGGCTCATTTCTTATTTTTGTTGAGTATCGTTTTGTTAAATACGGCACTGCAGGGATGCAGTGGCCTTACCTTCTTTTTTGGTGGTAGGGCAGTGGCGTCCTCGCCACGCCGCTTGGTTTGTTTGGTGAGCGAATAGGTTTTATTACAGGTTAGCTGTTCAGAGCCGTGTCCAGTTTGTTCAACCAGGTAGGCACTTCTTTAAACGGATTATTTTCTTCAAACTCCAAGACCACAAAACCTTGGTAGTTGGCTCGTTTTAGTATGTCCGCGATTCTGTCGAGATCGGCCGGATATTTTTTGCCATCCGGGGCCTTCATTTTGACTTTGACCTGCACATTCACCGTATGGAGAGCGCATTGTTCGAGGTCCTCGTAAGGCGTATCCGAAATGAAATTTCCCGTGTCCAGGTTGATGCCAATCCAGGGACTGTCGACTTTTCCGATGATTTCCAAAAGAAGTTCAGGAGTGATGTTTCCGTGGTTTTCCACGCCGATAAAAATCCCTTTTTCACCGGCGTAATCGCAGCAAATTTTAAGGGACTCGATAGCATTTTTTACTCGATCTCGTCCTTGAGCGAAACCGTTACCCGTTCCGGCAAAGAAGCGCACATGAGGGGCTCCCATCGCAGCCGCCTGGTCAAGCCCATGTTTGGCCCCTTCGATCTGGTAATCGAGTTTCGGGCCCTTCGGCAGCGAGAAGTCATTTCCAATAGCCGTGCCGCTGATCGATAATCCGCGGACAAAGGCGTGATATTTCAGGCGATTGTAATAATCTTTACCTGCATCGGGCGGAATAAAGTAGGCCGTTAGCTCGGCGCCCTGGCAATTATGGTCTGCACAAAAATCGATAAACTTAAACATATCCATCGAACGGGAAGGATCCTCAGGCTTTTGTGGTTTTCCTTTGGACCATAAGAAATATTTCCGGAAGGAATAACCAGCCAAGCCAAGCCGAAGTCGAGGGTTACCTGGTCGGATAAAAGCGTCGCCTGCGGATAGGCTGGTTGGGAGGCTGGCACCAGTTGCCAGAACGGCTGAAGCCAGGGTGCTGCGTTGGAGAAATGTGCGTCGTGATGTTTTCATGGGGTAATCGTATTTCGGTTTTTATTAGCCGCGAGAGAGCGCAAAGATCGCAAAGAATAGTAATAGATTCAATGACGAATAGTCTCTATTTTGAGGTATTATGGAAAATGAACTAAGAAACCTTTGTAATATTGTCCGGGAAACATCGTTCGCAATACACAAATTCTTCGGTCATGGACATTTGGAAAAGGTATACGAGAATGCGCTTGGCCATCGGTTGAGAAAAGCTGGTATAACCGCAGCGGCTCAGTTGCCTTTGACTGTTAGGGATGAGGATGGTACTGTTGTTGGCGAATATTTCGCGGATCTCTTGATCGATGAAAAGTTAATCGTGGAAATAAAGGCGACAAGGACTCTGTCCAATGATCATGAAGCTCAATTACTTGGTTATTTGAAATCGAGTCGTATTGAGCATGGGCTCCTTATCAATTTCGGCTCTTACAAATTTCAGATTAAAAAGTA
>JAPUIL010000755.1 GCA_027297085.1 Verrucomicrobiota bacterium
CATGCAGATCGCGTCCATGATCGCTCGCAAGATTCCAGCACATGATGTTTGTTATACGCCCGGTGCGTTGATCGACTACGGGGCAGGGATTGCCTGCAGTTTCATTTCCAGCATCCCAAACGACGATAGGCGCTGACCAGGCTTCACCGCCGTCCGTCGAACGTTTTACAACCATGTCGATATTGCCACTGTCGCCACGGTTGTCCTTTCGCGCTTCACAAAAGGCGAGTAGCGAACCGTCCTTGGTCGTAATAAGAGAAGGGATACGATAATTCGAGTAACCTTCTTCTCCTGATTTGAAGAGCATGGATTCGTCAAATCCGAATGCTGCACTGGAGAGCCATGACAAAAGAAAAGCTATTCCGAACAGGATAAGTAATTGTTTCATGTCTTATTTTAAAAAGTAATTATATAAACCGCGGAGGCCGCAGAGATCGCAGAGGATGTGATGTAGAATAAAACTCAATATATTTTCTCGGCGCTCTCAGCGTGCTCTGCGGTTAAGTTATTGTTTTCTTTCATTTTAAAGGCAAAGCACCTTTCCATCCTGCTTCCAGGAAGCGTTGATGTTGGAAAACGGTGGCGGCCTGGTCGATCTGGCTGGCTATGTTAATCATTTCTTCGGGATCGGTTTGATGGTCGTAAAGTTCCGAAGCGACTACTTTACCACTCTCCCATTCTTTCCATTCCACATAGCGATAACGATCGGTCCGAACCGCGTAGCCCATGACATCGCCGTGTTTTTCATGACGGACTCCCTCGAACATACGAGGGTATTGATTAAAAGTTGCTGTTTTCCAGGGGCGATTTGGTTTCGAGAGTAAGGGCTTCATACTTAAGCCTTCCAGTTTTGACGAAACATCCAATCCGCAAACGTCGGCAAGGGTAGGATAGAGGTCGACGAGCTCCACAAAAGCATTGGATGTTGCCCCCTGGTTTGCTTGTCCTGGAACCGAGAGGATTAATGGGACTCTTGCTGCGAGCTCGTAGTTATTTGCCTTGGTCCAAAGCCCTTGTTCCCCCAAATGAAAGCCGTGATCTCCCCAAAGGCAAACGATGGTGTTGTCTGATAGTTCCAATTTTTCCAGCCGATCCAATAGGTGCCCGATTAACGCATCCACATAACTGATACAGGCGTAATAACCGTGCCTAAGCTCCTGAATCTTTTCTTCGGATAATTGAGTCAGATCTTCGGGAATATCTGTATATCCTTCCAGCTCATGCCAAGTTCTTGTCGCGTATTCTGGGGCTCCCCGGGGCAAAGAGTTGGACACGGGTCTTGGGATTTCAGCCCGATCATATAGGTCCCAATACTTTTTTGGAGCGACGAAAGGGAGATGGGGCTTGCGGAATCCGACTCCAAGGAAGAATGGCTGTTGTTTCTCTTTAAAAGTGTCCAGTGCTTCCTCGGCGGCATCGCAAACGAGTCCATCGACGAAGGTATTGTCCGGGACATCCTCGCCCTCGGAAGCTTCGCGTTTAAGGGTTTCGACAGCCAGGTTCTCAGGGGATGCATAACGCCATTCGTGTTTTCTGCCTGAGTCGTAGATGGGTTCCTCCGACCAGGAAGGTGGATCCTTCATGGGTGCGCCGCTTCCGTGGTATATTTTTCCAATGGATCGTGTGTAGTATCCGTTGTTTTTAAAGTGCTGAGGAAGCGAAACAATGTTCGGTAGTGCTTCTCGGAAGTGAGTGCTCAGATCCCATACCTTGTTCGTGTCCGGTCGGCGACCCGAGAGTAATGACAGGCGTGACGGTGCGCAAACTGCCAGTTGGCAGTAAGCGCGATTGAAGAGAGTTCCCTTTGCTGCCAAGCGATCGAAGTTTGGAGTGATTGCGATCTCGTCGCCGTAGCAGGCGAGGTTGGGGCGAAGGTCGTCGATGGCGATGAATAAAACGTTGGGAGCGGCACTAAGGTGCGAAGGCAAAAGGCAGAAGGCTGAAGGCAAAATTATTAGAATACAGAAAACAAATTTTTGCTTCAAGGTAGGGCCTGATTGCCGAGCAGGCCGGTTGTCTTTGATTTTCGGACGGATCTCTCTTCGCTCAAGCTTCGTAGGACACGTCGGCGATCCGCTACCACTATTAGTGTTCATTCGAAAAAATATTCGGGGTAGGTGAGCGTAAGTTTCGTTTTGTCAGGTTGGCCTTCCACAAAGCAGGCGTCGACCTCTTGTTTGAGTCGTATGACGTTTTGAGGATTCAACATGGGATCGTTGGTATTTTCGCGCCAAGTCCGTAATCGTTTTTGTAGACGAGCCAAGGTCTTCGCGTGTTTGGGATTGGAAGCGAGGTTGTCGTATTCGTAGGGATCCTTTTGCAAGTCATATAATTCGAATTCAACGGGCCTCTCCATTTTGAGATAAGCGCTACGAATAGGTTCTTTCGCGGCGTTGATGGTATCCATGAGGCCTTCGAAGAAGCGGTTGTTAGTAAATGCGTAGCCCGGGTTAACTTTTCCCGGCATTAAATTTCGGATCAATTTATGGCGATCGTCCTGAACGGTTCTTTGAGGATAATAATTATGGGCTGAGTGGATGTGATACTCGGTAAACAGGTAGCGTCGCCAGTCTGGTGATTCACCCTTGAGTAATGGAATTAAAGATAGGCCCGGTAGATTCGGAATGGGTTCGGCGCCCGCCGCCTCAAGAAAAGTTGGAGCCAGGTCGATCAGGGACACGAGCTCTGTAGATACCAGGCCTGTTTCCCATGCATTTGGCCACTTCATGATTAAGGGCACTCGCGTGCCTCCCTCGTAAGAGGTGCGTTTCCCACGAAGCAAGTCAGCACCGTGGTCGCCAATATAGGCGATGACGGTGTTTTCGGATTTCCCGGTTTCTTCCAGTGCCTCAAGCAGATGGCCGATGAGTGTATCGAGTCGACTCATACAATTGTAATAATCGGCGGTTTGCTGGCGCAGTTCCGCATTGTCGATGCCGAAGTAGGCAAGGGGTTTTACATCTTTACCGGTTAGCGGTTTTTTAGGGAGACCATCGACTTGTGTGGTAAAAGGTCGGTGGGCATCCGGGTAATTGACGCTTAGGAAGAATGGTTCATCGCCTGCAGACATGAAGCGTTTGGCTTCTTTAGCGTATTGGCCTTGATCTTTTCTAGCGAAGTTTGCCGAAGGAATAGCTTTAAAATCAAAGGGAAATGCTGACTCGGGATTCACATGGAGCTTGCCGATGATACCTGTCCGGTAATAGGCTTTCTTGAGGCTTTTAACAATATTCGACGTGTTTTCGTCATACATGCGGAACTTCCAGGTCGCCAAACCAATTTGTCCATTCTGATGAGGATAGAGGCCGGTGAGAAAGGAAGCACGCGATTGGCTGCAACCAGCCTGGGCGACATAAGCGTTCTTAAAAAGTACACCTTCACTGGCGAGTTTATCCAAAACTGGCGTCTGGATGTAAGGTTCGCCATAGCAGCCCAGTTCCTGGCCGTTATCTTCGGAAACAATCAGTAAGATGTTTGGAGCGGCCAGCGCGCCTAAAGGTAGAAGGCAGAAGGTAGTAGGCAGAATGAACAGCGTTTTGCTGAAGCAAAAAAGAAATGGATGGAAAAACTTTGTCTTCATCGGGCGGATTCGACTGGGGCGGCGTTTGTTTTGGGTAACCATGCTGCTAATTGGTCCATGATTTTTCGACTGCCTTTATGATCGGCA
The DNA here is from genome assembly GCA_027297085.1 of Verrucomicrobiota bacterium. GTDB lineage: Bacteria > Verrucomicrobiota > Verrucomicrobiia > Opitutales > UBA2995 > UBA2995. The sequence goes on from JAPUIL010000755.1 coordinate 3,668, forward strand.
AGATTCGTCCATTCGTAAGGATCATTCTCGGTATCGTAAAGTTCCTCGTCTCCTCCCGCGTATCGGATGTACCGATACCGGTCGTCCCTTACTGCGTGATTGCTTTGACCGTAGGTTATCAAGGCTGGTTCCCAGTTGGCATTGGGATTCTTGAGTAACGGAGTGAGGCTCCTGCCTTCGAGGTGCTCCGGTGTGGGAAGGTCACATAGTTCGCTGAGTGTTGGGTATAGGTCGATGAGTGTGACAGGACGATAACTGACCTGACCTTTTTTGAATCCTGGAGCTACGATGATATAAGGGATGTGGGTGGCTTTTTCATAGAGCACAAATTTTTCCCAGTGTTCTTTTTCACCTACATGAAAACCATGGTCGGACCAGAGCACGATGATGGTGTTGTCCGCCTTGCCGCTTGCATCCAAGGCATCGATTAAGCGGCCCACATTGTAGTCTGCAAAGCTTGCTGCTGCCTGATATCCACGCACTGCCTTTTTGAAGATCATTGGGTCACGTGCTTTCTCTGCCTTGAACGTGCTCATAAAGCTTCGATTGGAGGGGTGAAGCATCTTGCGTGCTTCGTCTGGCAAATCATTCAAATCGGCGGCATTCAGGTCTGGCATCTCCAGATCTCTCATGGGGTAGGCAGTATACCAATCTTGTGGTGTGTAAAATGGCATGTGTGGCCGGAAGATACCAGTTGCAATGAAGAAGGGCCCATCGATTTTCTGGATCTTGTCGATTGCCCAATCGACCGTCCTGTTATCGATGTGGAAATCCGGATCATCCGGGTAGACGCCCCAGTCGAAATTTCGGCTGACCTTTCCCGTGGATCCGTTGGGTCTTGTCCATTTTTTAATGCCATTTAAATTTCCCTCAGCAGGCATGGGACGGTCGGGTTGGCTGGATGGAAATTCCACATATTCGTCAAAGGCCTCGTAAGCATGAAAAGCGGTGCCGTGATGGTGAAAGATTTTCCCTGAACCGTAAGTGCGATAACCATGGTTCTTAAAGTGTTGGGGGAGGATGGTTGCTTCGGGTAACGCTTTTCGCCAATCACTTCTATTTCCGTAAACACCACTGGTGGATGGGCGCACACCGCTCAGCGCGGATGCACGTGAGGGGTTGCAGGCCGGGGAGTTGCAATAGCCACGGGCAAAGAACGTTCCGCGTTCGGCCAACCGTTCGAGGTTGGGTGTTTTGATCGGATTAGATTTATCGAACAAGGTTGTCCAATCGTTCATATCGTCGATGGCGATGAAGAGAACGTTGGGACGGGCACTCACCTGCCAAGGATGAAGGAGGAAGGCTAAGGGCAGAATGGTGAGAGTCAGCCAAAATTGAATGGTACGTGACATAATTGA
>JAPUIL010000756.1 GCA_027297085.1 Verrucomicrobiota bacterium
ATCCTGGCAGGCCAAACATCTGCTTGGCACGGACACCACAGGTCGAGATATTCTGGCCCGACTGCTTTACGGATTTCGCACCGCCATCCTTTTTGCCGGAATATTCACTCTGCTTGTTTTCCTCTTCGGCATATTTACCGGCTGTATAATGGGATTTATTGGGGGATGGACCGACCTGGTAGGACAACGACTGATCGAAATCTGGTCTAATGTTCCTTTCCTCTTTGTCGTTCTGATCATCAACTCCATCGTCCCCTCCTCTCTTCCGGTTTCCACCAGGATCTTCATACTTATGATAATAATGGTAGCTTTTTCCTGGATGGGGTTAACCTACTATATGCGCACAGGTACCTATCGTGAAAAAGCCCGCGATTACATTGCAGCGGCCAAAGTCCTCGGAGCGAGTAGCGGGCGTATTATCTTCAAGCACATTCTTCCCAACTCCATCGCAACCGTCATCACCTTCATCCCCTTCACGGTCGTCTCAGGAATTACCGCTGTAACTGCTCTTGACTTCCTTGGGTTTGGTTTGCCGCCCCCAACTCCCAGCATGGGAGAACTGCTCAAGCAGGGAGTGGCAAGCTTGACGATTGCCCCCTGGATCGTGGCAAGCGCATTCACAGCTTTAGTCATTACGCTCACCCTTATCACATTTATCGGAGAAGCCGTTCGTGAGGCCTTCGATCCTAAGAAGTTCACCATTTATCAATAGTTTACTATGAAACATCACCAACACTTAAGCCTACTCTTCGCGTCAGTCGCCTTGGTCATCCTACTCACAAGTTGTGGAAAAAATTCAGATTCCGAATTTGAAGCTTACGACAATAGTCAAGACATGGCAGATCACTTTGCCGAGCACCCAGACTTCTTCCGCTTTCTTACGCCCGATGACCTCCCGACTGATCTAGAATGGGAGGATGGAATGGACCTTCCGGAGATCGGCTCGCCCAAAGCGAAAAAAGGCGGCACCTTTCGTAGGCGCATTCAAGACTTTCCTCGGACCTTGCGCCTTATCGGGCCCGACTCCAATGGCAGTTTCCGTGGATGGATCCTAGACTACAACTTCATGCAGTACGCACATCGCCACCCCAATTACACAGAAGTAAAACAAGGGGGGTTTTATTTTTTTCCGGGAGTGGCTAAGGAGTGGGCATTGGATTACGCAGGGAAACAGGTCTTCATCAAAATCAACCCCGACGCACGTTGGTCGGATGGGGAACCTATCACCACCGAAGACGTCGCCTTCGCCTTTTATTTTTATCAGAAAGATTATCACAAACAAATCTGGTATAACGACTGGTACAAGCCTGGAGTAAATTACTCGCACGTCACGGTGTACGATGAGCATACATTTGCTGTCGGCCTTCAGGAACGCCGGCCCAATATGCTCAACCTGGTCCTTGAACTTGTTCCACTACCCCGTCACTTCTACAACGAATACGGACCGGATTACAATGAGCGCTACCAATGGAGATCGGTTACCACCAGCGGTCCTTACATTGTAAAGGATTCCGACATAAAAAAAGGCCGCTCCATTATTCTCAGTCGCCACAAGGACTGGTGGGCCAAAGATCTCAAATTCTGGCGCTACCGGTTTAATTATGACAGAATGCGTTTCGAAGTTATTCGCGACTCCGCCAAAGCATTTGAAAGTTTCCTTCGGGGCGATATCGATGCCGTAAAACTTAACCTCCCAGAATACTGGTATGATAAGCTGCCCAACGACAGCCCGCTGATCACTCAAGGCTACATCAATAAGTATCAGTTTTATAATGACAAACCACGTCCCACATACGGTTTGTGGATCAACTCTTCCAAACCGCTGCTAAACAATCGTGATATACGGGTCGGAATCAATTACGCCACTAATTGGGACCTGGTTTGCGAACAATATTTCCGCGGTGATGCTGATCGCATGAGAACCTCCGCCGATGGCTACGGTCCATTTACCCACCCAACGCTCAAAGCGCGCCCTTTCGATACTGATAAGGCATTGGAAGCATTTGCTAAAGCCGGATTCACCAAACGTGGCCCAGATGGCGTGCTTGTAAACGATCTAGGACAAAGACTTTCATTCGACGTCTCCACGGGCTATGAATCGTTAAAAGACGTCCTCACTATTCTTAGAGAAGAAGCTCTTAAAGCCGGATTAGAATTTCGCGTCGGAATACTCGAAGCCACAACCGCCTGGAAAAAAGTGCAGGAAAAGAAGCATGAGATACATTTCGTTGCCTTTGGCGTCTCACCGGAAATGTATCCTCGTTACAAGGAAACTTACCATTCGGAACGGGCTTATGAAAACGCCTGGACCGAAGACGGACAACCTAACCCGGATCGCAAACCTAAAACTCAATCCAACAATCTACAACTGATTGCTTACAAGGAGCTTGATGTGATCATAGAAGCTTATGACAATTCTGAAAGCGTCGATGAAATGATCTCGCTCGCCATGCAGATGGAGGAATTCCTCGCCGAGGACGCCTCCTTTGTTCCGGGATTTGTACTACCCACCATGCGAGTTGGGGCCTGGAGATGGATTGACTACCCCGAAGAGTTTTCAGTTAAAATATCCGGTGAAGTAAGAGAGTATAGGCTCGATTGGATAGATGAGGAGAAAAAGAAAGAAACGCTCGAAGCCATGAAGAAGGGACGGACGTTCGATCCTGTCATTAAGACGATCAAAAAATACGCCCCTAAGTCCAACTAGCAGCAAATTCTTTCGTTTTGGAACCCGCCAAAAACATCTTGGAAGTCCGCGATCTGGTAATCGCTTTCGATACCGATGCGGGTCAAGTCACAGCCGTTGATCAGGTAAGCTTTGACGTACCGAGGAGTAGGACACTAGGCATCGTCGGTGAGTCAGGTTGCGGCAAATCCGTAACAGCGTTCTCCATCATGCGACTGCTTCCTCAACCCATGGGAAAGGTATTAAGAGGGAGTATTAAGCTGGACGGCATAGATTTACTCAAATGTTCCCAAAAGCAGTTGCACAAAATTAGGGGTGCTCGCATCAGCATGATATTTCAGGAGCCAATGTCAGCCTTGAATCCGGTTCACCGAATTGGGAAACAATTAAGCGAAATCTACCAGCTTCATAATCCTGAAATGACTCAGAAAGATGCTTGGGAAGCTTCCATTGAAATGCTCCACAAAGTCGGCATACCTTCTCCCGAAATTCGAGTTGGCGAGTATCCCCACCAACTCTCCGGAGGCATGCGGCAGCGTGTAGTAATTGCCATAGCTCTTGCACTAAAACCTCAGTTGGTAATAGCAGACGAACCTACCACAGCACTTGATGTAACCATCCAGGCTCAAATACTGGACCTCATGAAATCCCTTCAACACGAAATGGGGATGAGCATCATTATGATCACACATGACCTGGGAGTTATTGCCGAGACCTGCGATAGAGTGGTAGTCATGTATGCAGGTCGCGTTGCAGAGGTAGGCTCCACCGATCAGATCTTCCATAACCCGAAACATCTCTATACCCAAGGATTGCTTCAATCGATTCCTCGTCTCGAGAATACTCGCAAAGTAACCCTCCCGACAATTTCCGGTCTTGTGCCCGGTCTTGCGGAATTGCCGGTTGGAGCACGCTTTGCTCCCAGATCACCCTCACCACTCGCAGAAGATTATCTGCAATCCGAAGAATTTAAAACTATCCGACCGACCCTAAAGGAGGTCGAACCCGGCCATTGGGTGGAAAACTGTCCGGCAGTTCTAGTTGATAGTCTGTATTAAGAATAGGAAAATTAATAATGAGCTTACCTCTCCTGGATATCCAAGATTTGAAAATGCATTTCCCCGTCAAGGGAGGCGTGTTTCTTACTGCCAAAGCGTGGTGTAAGGCGGTCGATGGAATATCTCTGCAAATTAATCCCGGTGAAACGCTCGGGCTTGTAGGAGAAAGCGGTTGTGGTAAATCAACTCTCGGAAAATGTATCGTGGGCCTCAATAAAGCAACGAGCGGTTCAATTCGCTACAACGGCACAGACTTGACTCAGCTAAATACTAGCGAATTTAAATCGCATCGCCGTGATATCCAGATGATTTTTCAGGACCCTGTCGAGTCGCTGAACGCAAGACACACCGTCGGCGAAACATTAGAGGAACCTTTTATCATTCACAAACTAGGTGACCGCGTTGTTCGTAAACAAAAAGTTTTCAAACTCCTTGAGAAAGTAGGCCTTCAACCTGACGCTGCTGATCGTTACCCATTTGAATTTTCCGGCGGTCAACGCCAACGCATCGGTATCGCCCGTGCAATTGCGCTGAATCCCAAGCTCATCATTTGCGACGAGCCAGTTTCAGCGCTCGATGTTTCCGTTCAGAGCCAGGTTCTCAACCTTATGATGGATCTACAAAAAGAAATGAATTTGTCCTACCTTTTTATTACCCATGATTTAGCGGTGGTGAAACACATCTCAGATCGTATCGCCGTTATGTACTTGGGTAAGATCGTTGAATTGGGCCCAGCTGACGAGATATACAAGAATCCACTGCACGCCTACACCCAGGCACTGATCTCAGCTATTCCTATTCCCGATCCGCGAAAGAAAAGCAAACGGATCATTTTAAAGGGTGATGTTCCCTCACCCATCGACCCACCTGAGGGTTGCGCTTTTGCATCGCGTAGTTGGATTTCTTGTACGGAAGAAGAAGCAAAACAACCGGGAGAATTCAAGGAAGTCACCCCAGGCCACTGGGTAGAAGTCCACCCGGCTACGGTGGAGAATTACAGAGACTATCTGTAAGTTGTTTATTCCTAATTCTCCTCCTACTTAATCTCAAACTTTCGCCTTACTTTCTTCTACTCTTACTCTTGATTCTCCTCGAATCGGCAGCAAGCTACCTCCTACATGCCTTCGTTGTAGAAACCATATTATTTCTCCTTAATCCAATCAACAATGCAATTGCCAATCTACCAAGTCGACGCCTTCACCGACCGCCTTTTCGGAGGCAACCCCGCCGCGGTTATACCATTGGATTCGTGGCTACCCGATGACCTCATGCAAGCCATAGCAGTTGAGAACAATCTTTCGGAAACGGCCTTTTTCGTCAAAGAAGGCGAGTCCTACCACATACGCTGGTTTACACCTGCTACAGAGGTCAAGCTCTGCGGTCATGCCACTCTGACCAGTGCTTATGTTCTTTTTAACATATTGAAAGTCGCGGATAATCCCATCCATTTCACCTCACTAAGTGGCTCACTCTATGTTAGCAAGGAGGAGGAGGAATCCATGACCATGGATTTCCCAATAGCAGAAATGACTCCTTGCTCCACCCCGCAAGCCCTCTGGGAATGCCTGGGAGCACATCCGGTTGAGTGCCTGAAAGGTGAGGATTATATGGCAGTCTTTGAGGGCGAACAGACTCTCTTAAGTTTACAGCCCGATTTCCGGCAGATGGCTACCCTTCCAACTCGTGGAATCATCGTTACAGCTCCCGGCGAAGAATGTGATTTTGTGTCACGCTTTTTCGCACCTCAATCGGGAATCGATGAAGATCCTGTAACCGGTTCAGCACACTGCGCCACAGCACCCTACTGGGCAAAGAAACTGAAGAAAATTACTCTGACCTCTATTCAGCGTTCCAAACGTGAAGGGCATGTACTTTGTCATGTAGCCGAAGATCGGGTACGCATGACTGGCCAGGCAAAGCTGTTCCTGACGGGCTCAATCCACCTAGAATAGTTAACCAATTACCAGGGACGTGTTGACCATCAAATTGGCGGAAAGGCCCAGCCGATTGCGACGGAATCGATATCTCCCTGTCGCACGGCATAAAGCGCCTATGTCTGAAGGCGATCATTTGTGTCCTATCCATACGTTTTGAAAAAAAAGCCTGGCCGCAAAACGGCCAAGCTCTGTAAATAATCGGGAGAAAGACCTTCCCGCCAAGATCAAGCGAGATCGAAACGATCGAGATTCATGACCTTGTCCCAAGTAGCTACGAAATCTCTTACGAACGCCTCCTGTGAGTCGTCGCATGCATAGACTTCCGCAACCGCACGCAGCTGGGAGTTAGATCCGAAGACGAGGTCAACAGCGCTGCCCGTCCATTTGAGCTCGCCGGAACTGTAATCCGTGCCCTCGTAGAAGTGCTCACAGAGGGAGGACTTTTCCCACTTTGTATTCAAGTCAACCAGGTACACGAAGAAATCATTGGTAAGCGTCTCAGGTCGTTTGGTGAAGACGCCGAGTTCGGACTGTCCGACGTTCGCATTGAGGACACGCAGGCCACCGACGAGCACGGTCATTTCCGGAGCGGTAAGGGTCAGCAAATGCGCGCGATCTACGAGCAGCTTCTCTGCTGATTTTGCGTATTCAGGCTTGAGGTAGTTACGGAATCCGTCTGCGACTGGTTCAAGTACAGCAAACGATTCAACATCGGTTTGCTCTTGAGAGGCGTCCGTGCGCCCAGGTGAGAAAGGTACCTGGACATCGTGCCCGGCTTTCTTTGCAGCAGCTTCTACTCCAGCACAGCCACCGAGAACGATGATGTCAGCAAGCGAGACTTTCTTTCCGCCAGACTGTGAATCGTTGAAATTCGTTTGGATTTTCTCCAGGACCGGTAGCACTTTTGCCAGTTCGTCCGGTTGGTTGGCTTCCCAATCCTTTTGCGGCACAAGGCGAATACGTGCCCCGTTCGCTCCACCGCGTTTGTCGGTGCCACGGAACGATGCCGCAGAAGCCCAGGCGGTCGAAACCAGTTGGGAAATGGACAATCCGGATGCGAGGATCTGTTCCTTGAGGGCAGCGATGTCCTGCTCTCCAATCAATTCATGATCAACTTCGGGTACGGGGTCCTGCCACAGCTGAGGTTCCTCTGGAACCCAAGGGCCGAGACAACGTGAGATTGGTCCCATATCACGGTGAGTCAGCTTGTACCACGCCTTCGCGAAAGCGTCAGCGAACTCTTCCGGATTTTCGTGGAAACGCTTCGAAATCGGCCCGTAGATCGGGTCCATTTTCAGTGCCAGGTCCGTCGTAAACATGATAGGGGCGTGCGTCTTCGACGGATCGTGGGCGTCCGGCACGGCTTCCCCAGCGGCTAGATCGGTTGGAATCCATTGCTGGGCTCCGGCGGGGCTCTTTACCAAGTCCCAATCGTATCCGAACAAGGTGTCAAAAAAACTGTTGTCCCATTGGATCGGGGTTGGGGTCCATGCGCCCTCCAGGCCGCTGCCGATCGTATCCCCGGCATTGCCGCTGCCATAGGTGTTCTTCCAGCCGAGGCCTTGCTCTTCAAGGGGGGCCGCTTCGGGTTCGCGACCAACATATTTATCAAGGTCTGCGGCCCCATGGGCTTTGCCAAAGGTGTGTCCGCCGGCGATGAGCGCGACGGTTTCTTCGTCGTTCATGGCCATGCGACCGAAAGTTTCGCGGATGTCCTTGGCGGCAGCGAGCGCACTCGGATTGCCGTTCGGCCCTTCGGGATTCACATAGATCAATCCCATTTGCACGGCGCCGAAAGGATTTTCCAGTTCCCGGTCGCCCTTATAGCGCTCATCTCCAAGCCACTCAGTCTCAGGCCCCCAGTATATGTCTGCTTCCGGCTCCCAGACGTCCTCGCGCCCGCCGGCGAAACCGAACGTCTTGAATCCCATCGACTC
>JAPUIL010000757.1 GCA_027297085.1 Verrucomicrobiota bacterium
TCTGATACATTTGATCTACACAACCCTTGATAGATCCCTTCAACCCGGGGTAAGGTACTCCGTAGGTGTCCAACAATCCGGAGTGCTGCCGGTATTTTCTCTCCGGCTTCGGCATATTGTTATCGGCATCGACTAGACCGCAGTAGTGCCAGCCGATGAACTCAGGCCTCGCAAAGGCCTTGTGAAAGAAGGTATCCGTCCACTCAATACGCTCTTCCAGCGAGCTGGCAATCGGACCGAAGGGATGCGGCATGGTATCAGTAACCATGGTAAACGCGGAATCACCATTGATAATCGGTTGATCTACGATTTTCGACCAGCGATCGAGGCCAAACTCCTGAACCTCGTACTTGGCGTACATCTGGTAAAAGAGAATGTCGGTGTACTTGCTGGTGACTTTCAGGACGGTATCGACGGCGTCTGTATTGGCATTTAATTTATCGCCCACGAACAGGTGGTTTGGGTCGTGACGACGAATCGCGTCGGAGGCGCATTGATAATAGCGATCGACGACGGCCAGGAGAAACTCGGTATTGTCACGGGTTTCGTTCGCGTTGGACAGTTCTGTATCCGGGCGCCAGTCCACCGCCGAGGCAAGCGCATCAAAGGATTTAAAGCTGGTTCCGTAAGTTGTATTGAAATCCTTGATACTGTTCCGATAGATTTTTTTCATCAAACGGACATAGGCCTGTTTTCCAGGTGCGTCCGCGCCCAGGTTGCGTAGCCGCCGAGGCCAGCCTTTGCTTCTCAAGGCGCGCCGTTTCCCGCCAATGACGTCGGTCCGCTCACGGCAATCCTCTTCCGTAAACAAGGGGCAGTCGTTCATGCTATATCCCAGGAGGTAGGGGTCATCCCTCACCGGCACCACGACCTCCTTCGCCAGTTTGTCGCATGCGACCTCAAAGTGTTTCTCAAAGACATCCACAAAATTCTCGTCCGGGATTTCGTTCCACCAATGCGGAATGCTGATGACCCGGAAGGGCTGCATGTAGGGAACTTTGGGACTCGGATTGTTTAGAACCCTGAGCTCATTGTGCACCCCGATGGTATTAAAACCATACTCCTCACACGCTTGTAGGACCCAGTCACGCAGAGCCGGGAAAAATTGCTCATTAGCCCAGATATTTTCTATCCCGAATGTGTTTTGCCAGGCGTTGGCGTTATGCTTCTCCCTCCAAAAGTTTAGGTGGACATGATTGATTCCGAAACTGAGAAAGGCATTTCCTTCTGGGGTGACAAACCACCATCGGTCGTCCTTCTCGATACGAAAGAAGCCGGTCGCTTTAAACTTCTTGCCAGTCCAGCCTCCATACTTGTCCAGAGAAGCGGCGTCCGCGGCGCCCAACTTCGAGATGAGCCCGCCGCTGGCGGCAGCAATAGCGAGGGTTTTAAGTGCGTCTCTGCGATTCATAGGGTCTGATGATAAAGGTGTTGGTTTCGAACCCGGCTATCCTGGCCCAGACAGTAGACGAGTCAACCCAGAGCCCTTGGCAAATTCATGTCATAGCTAGTTCGGCAAGATTCAGGCATAAAATTCCTGCCAAGCCACAAGCAAGCTCAGTGAAACGAAGGTTGGTCTTGCTTTGAAGGGGCTAAAGGATTCCTCCGATCGGACCGACGGCTCAACGAAGAAACGCGTAACTTCGAACGTTTGGAGCGAAACCATCAAGGCCTCAGAAAACAGGGACACCAACTTAACAACATCAATCCCACCAGGGCTCACCCTCAGCCAACTGTTTTCGCATGAAGTCTTCGTCGAGATCCAGGCCGAGGCCCGGTTTGTCAGGAACGCGAAGAATACCATCCTTCACGGCCGGTGGGACACCGTTGGACATCTGTTCGATTACTCGGCCGGGTCGTCCGAGGGAGCTTTCGGAGCGGTAGAAGTTTTGTATGGCCATCGACAAGTGCGCGGAGGCATAGGTGCGAACCAAACTGCCGCGGTTGTGCAAGGCCACGGGTATCCGAGTAATGGCTGCATAATCCGCAATCTTCGAAACGCCGGTTATACCACCCGCATAAGCAATGTCCGGATGAATGATATCTACCGCCAACTCGTCCAGGAATGGTTTAAACTCACGGAGCGGTTCCAGTTTCTCACCCGTCAGAATAGGGACCGGGGATTCCTGGCGAAGCATTTTCCATCCGTCGGAATAGCGCACATCAAGCGTATCCTCTACAAAACTTACATTGAAGGGTTCCGAGGCTTTACATATGGCGATGCTGCTCGGTGTATCGAACTCGCCATGACAGGCCACTCCAAGTTCAAACGCGTCGCCCACCGCCTCGCGCAACGTAGCCAATCCGTGTTTGAACTTACTTATCTCTTTGCTGCCGACCGTTGGGTGGAACGGTTTTTCGACGGTGAAGGCCTGATCGATATTGAACTTAAAGAAATCGAACCCCTCCGGTTCTTCCTTCATTTTCTGAACCCAGTCACGGCAGGAGGCCGGGTCATGCATGTCATCAAGAAAATCGCAATGGGAATACATCGGACATCCATCCCGAAAGGGCCCACCCAGTAATTTGTAAACGGGTTGACCGGTAATCTTACCCGCGAGATCCCAGAGCGCGGTGTCGATTCCACTCAGCGTTCCATAATGACCCATGAACGGATGCTGGAGAGAGGTCATGCGGTAGAAAAGACGCTCGATGGCGAGCGGATCCGATCCTATGAGTCCCGCAGGTCCGTTCTTCATTCTCTGGGAGCCAGGATACTTCCCCTCAGTCATGTGTTTCAGGTAAGCGCGGACGATGGGCCCGCTGGCACCGGCCTCACCGTAGCCGACCAGACCCGCGTCGGTTTCGATTTTGATCAGACAGCCACCAAACATGAAGTCGAGTTGCATAGCCTTGATGGCGGTAATCTTGACCTGACCTGCATAGGGAGCGCCTGCGGCTCGAAGGCCGAACAGAGAAGCTCCAAATGGCAAGGTCAGCGCAAGGCGCATGAAATCTCGTCGTGACCGATTGCTACGCATGGAATGGGATCTGTTTGAATCAGGGGTATGGGTCATATCGCTTATAGTTAATGTATTCTCGGGATTAAATCCTTCTCAACCCTTTTTCCAAGGCGTTTTCAAATTGTTAAGTTGGTGTCGTTGCATTACCACTTTACACAGATTTCTTTACTACTCTTCAACCAAACCAACCATCACTTATGAAACTTCGGCCTTTCGTGTTCCTTTTCCTGTTCCTTGGTATAGGGTTTCATGCCGGGGCGCAAAACGCCATACCCAACATCGTGCTCATTCTTGTGGATGATATGGGCTATGGGGATCCGCAATGCTTCAATCCGGAGTCACGGCTCAAAACCCCGGCGATTGATCGCCTGGCCAGGGAGGGTTTGATGTTCCGGGACGCTCATGCACCTCATTCAACCTGTGTGGCCTCTCGCTATGGTTTGCTCACAGGGCGCTACCCAGTGAGGGAGCATTACCGAAACATCAGTCCCGAAAGATTGGCGCTCCCAAAACTGCTTAAAAGAAACGGTTAGGTAACCGGTATGATCGGAAAATGGCATGTGGGGTTTGATAATTTCAAAGGCAGGGACGGTACAGCCAAACGAATCATGACGGGTGGGCCCGTTGATCGTGGCTTTGACGAATTCTTTGGATTGTGCGGGTCCCAAAAAGGGGTCAAACGCAAAATGCTAACATGACCAACGGCATAAGACCTGACAGGGGATTAGGAATTGGTGTTAGTGAAAGAATGTTTATTATTTGCGTTTGTGCCATTCGGGTCAGAGAAGCCCTCGTATATTAGTAAAGTTAGGTATTAAAGAGGCGTGTTTAACTGTTCAGGTGTCGTCCTCAAGTCCCAAGTGATACGTTGACCTTCATTCTTACTGACTCCTATTCTTACCCTGGATGAAAATCATCGATGCACACCATCACTTCTGGAGCGTAAAGAGCGGCAACTATCCTTGGTTGGAAAATCGTGATCAGGAGACGTTGTGGGGAACACCGTCGGACATTCCATCTGAATTTCTGCCAGAGAATTTGTTTGCTATTACTGGAAATCTGGAGCTTGCGAAATCGGTGCATATACAGTGTGGATACGATCCGGCTCGACCAGCGGACGAATCGAAATGGCTGCAGAGTCTGGCGGATGCACCTGATTCCCGGGGTTTCCCGCATGCCATTGTGGCATTTGCAGATTTTTCCTCACCTGATGTTGAAACGCTTTTGTCACAGCATTGCGAATACAAGAACATCCGGGGAATTCGCCAATTGCTGAATCGGCATAGGATCGAACATTGGAACATGGCCGAGCGCGATTATTTGAAAGATGATACGTGGCGGGAGAATTTCAGTTTGCTTGGAAAATTTGACCTGTCGTTCGACCTGCATCTTTATTACCAGCAGATCGACAACGCCATATCACTGGCTCGAGAGAACCCTGATATATTACTCATTTTGAATCACGCAGGCGTTCCAGCAGATCGGGATTCTGAAAGCATCGATGCCTGGGGCTCGGCCATTC
>JAPUIL010000758.1 GCA_027297085.1 Verrucomicrobiota bacterium
GATTCTACTCACCCAGATTCAGCAGCCTGCATCCCGGCAAAAACAGATTGAGGTTCTGGCAAAATATTTTCGTACGGGAGCTTTTATCAAGCCTGCCTGGGTAACTGTAATCCCTGCCTTAAAGGATCCTGGCTACGACACCCAGTTAGCTGATAACGCGGTAAAAAATTTAATATCTAGCCTGTATGGAGAAGAGCAGTTTGGTGAAAATTTGCCATGGTTTGATGAGGGCAAGAAAGTCAGAACGATTGCCCGTTTTCCTCATTTTGATTTTCTCGCGCCAGCCTACTTTCATACGGGCAATGAAGTTTATGCCAGGACATTGATTCGTCACATGGTGGATTTTACAAAAAACGCCCCAATTCGCCTTGCTAAAAACATCAATATTCAAACCGATTACACAATCAACCCCTGGAATTGGGTGCTGCAGCACTGGCGCATCATGCGCTGGATTGATACTCTCGGCTTTTTGAAAGATTCTCCCTCATTAGCGGATTCCGCTTACTTAAGAATCTTACTACATCTCTGGCAGGAGGTTGACTGGCTCGTCCCGCGTATCAATTTGGGGTTACATAACGGTACCCTGGGGAATCTTCGCGCTGTTTTATATGCCAGTTTAAACTTCCCGGAAGTGAAAAATGCAGATGGCTGGTTTAGTGAAGCTCTCGGCTTATTTAGATCATTTATTGGAACCTATTTTTACCCGGGTGAGGTCTCGGTTGAGCTGACATTGGGTTACTCCTCAGCCGTCCTTGCCCAGTGTTTGAAAATATATCGCGCTTTACCGGCCTCGACAATGAAGGACAATATAGGCGATGCTCTGGAAAAGCTGGTCGACGGGCATGTTGGGTTAATGAAGCCTGACCGCAGCCTGCCGCGGTATGGCGATCATGGAAATTATGATTTGAGAATAGATTTACTCGAAAAGGCAGGACGGCTTTTTAATCGTCCAGATCTGTTATCTCTCACAATAGAAAATTCAAATCACCCGAATCCACCCTATCTTTCATTTCCGACTCAATCCCGGCCTTATTATCTCAGTGGTTATTATGCCATGCGCGATGGCTGGGGGAAAAATGCCCAGTATCTCTGTATGGACTCAGGTCCATTCGGCACCAATCACCAGCATGCAGACAAATTAAGTATTACAGTTTCAGCTGACGGAGCTAATTTTATTGTTGATCCTGGAACATCTATCTACAATTCTACTCAACCCGGCCCTCGTTACGACCTGCGCTTTGGGTTTCTACACAACTCCATTACCATAGATGGCATCGATCAAAACGCCGGATGGGATCAGCATTATCAATTTGATGTTTTGGACAACAGATGGGTGACCAACCCGGTTTATGATTTTATCGAAGGTAGTTATGACTTTCGCTCAAGCGGGCTGGATATCATACACAAACGCAGTATCTTCTACAAACGGGGAGAATACTGGCTGTTACTGGACGCATTGCAAGGATCTGGAACTTACAATCTTGAGAGCAATTTCCAATTCATGTTTGATATCGACCTTAAAATAAATCAGGACCGGATTACCGCACATGCGTCCGGTGGTGCGGAGCTCGGGATAGCGTCAGTGGTAGATGGCCTCAATCCTACGGTAATCATGGGAGATACCACCAGCGCTCGAACACAATTTCCGGTTCGGTATCCCAATATCGATCATGTTACGGGCGGCCGAGGATGGGTCGGCGTTTTTGGCACCCATACTCCCTATGACCCGAATCATAGCCATGCTGCTCCGGCTGTCGTATTTTCGGGAAAAGTTACTTTGCCGCACACTTCGCTTCGCGTGCTTTCGCCGTCCAAAAACAAGAAGGCGAAACCCGTACACGTTTCCTGGCTGGACAGACAGGCAAACCACATTAGGGTTAGAATTGACCACCCGGATGCTGGTAAAGGGACATACGATATTTTCGATTTGAAACCGAATCCGAAGCTCAGTAACAGAATACGACCCGGCGACGAGAGCGGGTGGTGGCTGCGGGGTGTAGAAGGCACACTGACGGAGATTATATTCCTGAACAAAGATGAAATTGAATATGAATCAGGAGATTCACGCGTCAAATTAAAACTTTCTGAACCGGCGGAAGGCTATCTGGCCCGCAAAGACAAGGGTTGGCACCTCTATATCGACAAATATATTCAAAAGCCAATCATGATGCTGGAATTCCAAAATGTGCTGAATGGTTCGACGAATGAAATATATATAAAAGACGAACAATCAAACCTTCTATTATATAACGAAACCGGAAACTCAGTTTCAGAATTGATACCCGGACACCCTTACAGATTAACGCAAAATTGAACTCGGAACATACAGATTTAAAAAGATTATTGCAAAACCTCGACGTTTTTTTTAGGCGGTAATCTGCTTTAACATAAAGGAGAATTCATGAAACTATCGCTGTATCGCCATTTGTGGGGCGTTGATGACCCGTGGGAAACGGTCTTCCCCAAAATAAAGGAACTTGGTTATAGCGGTATTGAAAGTCATTTGTCACAGGACAGGGATCAGCGGCGGCTGCTTCAAGATCTAATGAAACAACACGACTTTAGATTCATAGCGATGATCTTTACGGAAGGTAAATCGGTTGATGAACATATCGCTTCTTTTGAGAAACAGATTGTCGAAACTATCGGTTTTAAACCCGTTTTAATCAATTGTCATAGCGGTGCTGACGCCTGGACAAAACAAGAAAGCAACCAGTTTTTTACCGAAGTTCTGAAAATCGAAAGCAGGCACGGCATCCCTGTTGCGCATGAAACCCACAGAGGCAGAATCCTCTACAATCCATGGACAACCTATGGCTTGCTGAATCAATTTCTTGAATTAAAACTATGCAGCGACTTTAGTCATTGGGTATGCGTATGTGAGCGATTAATAGATGATCAAATCGAGATTATCGAAAAATGTGCTGAAAGAACCATTCACTTACACGCCCGTGTTGGCTATAACGAAGGCCCACAGGTTCCTGACCCGCGTGCACCGGAATACCAAACGGAGTTGGAAACCCACGAGCACTGGTGGGACATAATCTGGGAAGCACAGAATAAGCAAGGAGTTAAAGAGTCGACACTGACACCCGAGTTTGGGCCACCGCCCTACCTTCAGACTCTTCCCCGCTCACAGGACCCGGTGGCAGATCTATGGGATATCTGTAACTGGCAGGCCAGGAGACAAGCAGAAAGATTTTCCTCACAATATCAACATTAATCACATGAAAAGACAAAAAAGACAAATATGCGCGGCTGAAATCATGGCGGCGGTTGGCATCGCTGCAAGTTTGACTCTCTCTATTTCTTGCAACGAAAATCAAAAAGGAAAACTTCATATGAATCGAGCAGACCAAGACACCGCCTTGCCAGAATATAACTGCAGAAAAATATCCGACGGGATAAATTTAACAGGGAAGCTGGACGACCCAATCTGGTTTAATGCAAAACCGATTAAACTGCTTGATGCGGTATCCGGAAATCCGGGGCGCTTTTCCACTCAAGTTCGAGTTTTATATGATGATGCGTTTCTTTATGTCGGGTTTCAATGTGAAGACACCTATGTTTGGGGGACGGTTACAGAGAGAGATGGCCCGATTTGGAATGAAGAATGTGTGGAAGTATTTGTCAATCCCGCCAATGTCGCTCATCAATATTATGAAATCAATGTCAGTCCAAAAAATATCATTTTCGATTCTGTGATTCTAAACCGACGCACATCTAAAAAACCCGATGAGACGTTCATCGGACTACCGGAATGGAACCCTGAGAGTCTTCTTACTGCTACGCATATCGAAGGAGAGACAGATCATCCTGGAAAGGCACAGGGCTGGAGCGCGGAATTGGCTATCCCTTTTGCAGCACTTATCGGCGCGCCAAATGTTCCCCCGCGGCCAGGCGATGTATGGCGTATAAATTTTTATCGCATTGATTCTCCCAAGAAAAATATGAGAGAACATTATGCCTGGAGCCAAACAGGCAGAGAGGCTTTTCATCTACCCTGGAGATTCGGCATTATTAGATTCGAATAAAGCTAAGTTTCGCGTTGGATTGCCATCTGAAGGCTGGGGCTTCAACTCTCGCTTCCCACCCAGCCTCAGAATACACTATTGCAAGCAATTCACGCGGCACCCTGGTCGGCTCCAGCGAGCAGTAGATGGCCGAACTGTTATTTCCCCCCTCTTGTTCTAATGCTCTCTAACATCTGGGCCCACCTAGGCAAGAATGCATCACGTGCGTTCTCTGTGGGGGCCACGAAACTGAGTAAGAATGCCTCGCCTTCGCGAAAGCCCATCACGCTGACCCCCCAATTCCTACCATCTTGCGTCTCGACGCTGTAAGCCTCCGACTCGAAAACTATCATATTCTGCGGGCTAATTGGTTCTTGCCAAGCAAAGAAATCCGCATTTAGATCCAGCAAATCATCAAGAGTAGGATTGTTAGGGAGCCCAATACTCCGCATGAAACTTATATCTCGGTGATCGAGAGTAACCTGGTAGCCACTCACAGAAAAAACTGCACCACGAAGCGCTCGCTGATGATCCTCATGCAACTCACTAATCACAGTGAGGGGAGGTTGTGTGTCGACGAACCAGCCAGTAGGGTAGTCGATACTGTATCCGAAATCGGGGAACTCATATGTTTCCGACCGCTTAAACTCATGAGAGTCTTGAGGGTCCAGCTGGGTTGGACTCGGCGCGCAACTTGCTAACAGAAAGGCAGCTACAGTCACGAAAATGAGTTTCGTCCTTACAACTCTAGAGATCTCCATCATCTTCCTCCAGTGGCTATATGATTACCATCAGCACACACATCGCGGTCAGTCGGTGCAAACACTTAAGAACCACCAAACGTTAGATTAGCCGGTACACCTCAGCTTCCGGCTACTCTGCAAGGAGACAGATGGCTCTCCCGAGTTCCCAGGCTACCCCTATGTGCACATGCCCCGGTCTAAGACCCCGGGAGGTGTCCTGGATACTTGCGCATTACGCACTCAGGACTGCTGCCTTCCACCGTTTCCAGAGCGTCGGCTTTCATCCCGATTGACATCGGGACATATCCTTAATGACCACGACTATACAAATTTCGGGGCTCAATAACGCAGCCTGCACACTTGCTTCGTCTGGCTTCGGACGCCCGTTACCGGGCTTACCCGCAGACGTCACTACTGACCTGCTCGCTAGGCTTTAGT
>JAPUIL010000759.1 GCA_027297085.1 Verrucomicrobiota bacterium
CCTCGGCAATGGTAAATTCCTCCAGGGGTAAATTTGAAAGGTAACGACCTTCCCTCAATTTGTGTTTTTTGGCATTCCACCGACCGGAAGGCAGCCATTGTGTCAGCAGCAGACGCGCCGGATACTTACCCGTCATAATCGCGGCCCGGGTGGGTGAACAAACGTTGCAGGCTGCGTAACCATTCGTGAACCGCATACCGTCAGCCGCTAGTTGATCGATGTTGGGTGTTTGATAATAGTCGCTTCCATTGGCTCCGATATCCATCCACCCCAGGTCATCGATCAGAAAAAAGACTACATTCAGAGGCTTCGCCGAAAGACAACTTCCCGAAATCAAGATAACCAACAGGAACCGCCAAAGGAAACCGCAAGGATTAAACCATAAATAAAGAAGAACGAGTCGAAACATGGATGTAATTGAACTCATAAAATTTCCGAAAGGAAAGCTATTGCGAAAGAAACTAGTGTATCAGGCGCTGGTATTCACTCCAAATTGACCTGTATTCTGGGGGTACCAATGATTCAATTGAATTGATTGATTGCAGTAGCTTGCACCTGTTACCCATAAACCGTCTTCACTATCAAATCCGATACTCCAAATAAAACCTGGTCTTGTTTCCTAATATTTCTGCTACCCGTCCCGCAATTCTGGACCATTACGCCCACCGGCATAGCGTAACTGGAAATTATCTATCACTCAAATACGCAGAAAGGGATTCCGACTTCTACAACCAACGCCGGGCACAGTTGATTTCCTTTATCGACCATTTCGATACGTTACCGGAGTTGTTGGGGTAACCGGAATCTATACTCTTGAGTTATCTGCTTGACGGGCAAGCTTACGGAGTCTGGACCTGTAGGTAGCATCCCACTTGTCCGTAGAGTGTCCAATAGGATAAGCGCCCGCATCGCATGTCCCTCGGCATTTACATGACAATCATCATAGAAGATCTCAGGATTGTTTCCAATAGCGCCAGTCTCAGACAGGATTAGATTATACTCGCTTGCTAACTCGCGCAGTACCTCGTTATTGCGGTGAAGTTGTTTCGCCAGAGGCTTGATGATCATCGGGTCTTCCTTTGGTAATAGTCTCGTGGACATTTGTTTTTGACTACGTGCAAACGTAGCCAACAGGACCTGCGCACCCGACCTGAGAGCACTACGAACAATTGCAATGGTATTGTCGCGAAATCCAGGAGTCCGACCAAGCTCAGACAGGTTTCTAACCACCTCATGGGGCTCGGGACGATTTTCAATCCGGATGGGGCCATAGATTGGATGTTCCGCGGCTTCATTAAATCCTGAGATACTTGGAAATTGCGTGAATAGGAGCATAAAGAGATGCGACCGTGCAAACCACTGCTTTAATGAGGCATGCGAAATTGCCACACTTATAAAGTTATAAGTCGGATCCGATAATGTGAATAATCATTTTGGTAACCATTGTATGCTTGGGGGATCAAATCATTACGACCATGGTAGATGATGACCAGGTCAGGATCCAGCGGCAAGACACGAAGCTCAAAATTGATCCGGCTTTCGCGAGACGTCCAACCCGGCACGCCTGCATTTATCACTTCAGCCTCGATACCTTCTTCACGAAGAAGTTCTTCAAGAAAGGCAGGATACGCAGTTGACGCGGTTGTTCCATAGGTGGTAGAGCCACCCAGGCAAACAACTCGCCACGTTCCCGCAGGTTTTTCTAATTCAAACTCCGCTCCACGCCATCCGAGCGAGTTGTGATCATCGTAACCTGGACTCAGTACATAGCCGATGTCAGGGTGATAAACATAACGGCCGTTCATCGGGTCATCATTGAGTATCATCACCTTTTTTTCCACAGTCCACTTTTTCGCGACCCAAATACGGGCCAGCACTTCGCCTACCCCCAGCGCAAATACTGATACCAGACCGGCAGCAAGGAACATGAACAGGGTATTTTTTAAACGCTTGGTCATGTCTGCTATATTCAATACTAGGTTTGCTCTTCAAAGACGGCCATTCATCTTATTTTTCACCCCCACTCCATAGACCGAAATTAACAGTTCAGTCTACAAAGTGGATGGCCTGTGTGTAGGGGAGTTTAGGATCTTAGCGATTTGGCTCACAATAGCAACCATTATCGATTGGGATTGAAAGCTTTTCGATTTCTGTTACCCAACCATCACCTCCACTATGAATTCAGTCACCCCAAGAAACATAACCTGGCTCTGTTTGATCATTTTCAAACTTTGCTCAGCAACACTGCAAGCCGAACACCCAAATGTGTTGCTCATTCTCAGCGACGATCAGGCCTGGAACGACTACTCGTTTCTAGGACATCCGGATGTCAAGACACCCAACATCGACAAGCTTGCCAGTGAATCGGTTGTTTTCCCCCGAGGTTACGTGCCTACAGCTCTTTGCCGGCCTTCCCTAATGACCCTGGTCACGGGGCACTATGCCCATCGTCATGGAGTAACCGGGAATGACCCTTCTCCGAAATACGCAGAAAGAGATTCACCGATCTACAACCGACGGCGTGGCCAACTTATTTCGTACATAGATCAATTCGATACTTTACCGGAATTGTTGGGTGAAGCCGGCTACCTGAGTCATCAGAGTGGCAAATGGTGGGAAGGCAATTTCAGCCTTGGCGGGTTTACCCATGGCATGACTCGCGGGTATCCGCAAAAAGGAGGTCGCCATGGAGATGACGGACTCAAGATCGGACGCGAAGGATTGAAGGAGTGTTTCGACTTTATAGACATGGCGGTAGAGGAAGATAAACCATTTTACATGTGGTATGCGGCGTTCTTACCTCACACGCCGCACAATCCTCCAGATCGACTGCTTAAAAAATACAGAGACAATCATCCACTCACCATAGCGAAATACTATGCGATGATAGAATGGTGGGATGAGACTTGCGGAGACTTGGTTGGTTATCTGGAAAAGAAAAACATCCGCGACAATACACTTATCGTTTACATCGGCGATAACGGCTGGATCCAGAATCCGGAGAAAAACGGTTTTGCTCTGCGCTCTAAACAATCAGCCTATGAAGGTGGTGTACGCCAGCCAACCATGTATTCCTGGCCGGCGAAACTGAAACCGTCCCACCGCATGGATCTGGTCAGCAGTATCGATATTTTCCCTACCGTTCTGGCAGCGGCAGGAGCTCGCCAACCTAAGATCAAACTGCCGGGATTGAATCTCCTTCCTCATCTGGAAAGCGGCTCTGATATTCCCCGCGACTCAATCTTCGGAGAAGCCTTCGCCCACGACATAGCTGACATTGAAAACCCGGAAGCTTCCCTTCTCTTCCGATGGTGTATTCAAGGGGACTGGAAACTGTTGCTGACCTATGATGGTGAAGTGAACCGAAACGCTCACGTCCATCCACGCGATGAAAAGCGGCCGCAATTGTTTAACCTGAAAAACGACCCTCATGAAAAATCGAACCTCGCTGGTCAAAATCCAAGAGTCGTTGCCAGGATGGCAAAAATGATTGATGAATGGTGGCCGGTTCGCGAACGGAAAGTACTGACTGAGTTTAATTAAATAGTCCGTTTATCGATTAGATATCACCCAATCAACATTTTGAAAAATGTAGCTGCTTTAGCTGCGAGAATAGGAAAATACCAATCTATAATATCGGCAGCGAGCTACCTCCTAGATTTTCATATGCCTTACGAAGTGTAGGAGCGACCTTGGTCGCGAATTGTAAACCACAATGAATCGCAGCTACTCCTACCTAAAATAAAGGCGTAAACACAGATAAAATCGCCACCCTCAAAAACTCTTTACTTCGCTGAAAGATTCAAATCCCACTTCAGTCTGCGCAGAAAAAGTGTGGCCAG
>JAPUIL010000076.1 GCA_027297085.1 Verrucomicrobiota bacterium
AAGTACCGGCGATAGGAATCGTCCAACCGGCCAACCTGGTTACAGAACAATTTGAACTTTATCGGACGAGTGGAAGTCTGCACAGCATAGTAGATCTTGAACCGTATCTTTGTTATGAGCCTCGGAGGATTCTGATCCATATAACGCTTCAAAACACCGTTCAGCCGACCCGTCGGAATTTGCGTGAAGAGTTTTTTGTAAATTGAGGCTGCTTCGGTCAGAACGTCATCTACTCGCAGGCCGGAAAGAGCAGATACAAATAAGATGGGCGCGTCGGGCAGGAAAAAGATCTCCTTCCTCACAGACTCTGCAAACTTTTTACGAAAATCATGAAGGTCCTTATAACCCGGCAAGCGGTACTGATCGAAAGATTCAACCGCGAGATCCCACTTGTTCACTAAAACCACTATGCCTTTCCCCTTATTCAATATCTGTCCGGCAATCAATTTATCCTGTTTGGTGACGCCCTCCATGGCATCCAGTACCAGGAATACCACATCGCTTCGGGCAATAGTTTCCTCTACCCGAACAGCGGAAAAATATTCGATGGGATCCACTATCTTGGTCTTTCGACGAAGTCCGGCGGTGTCGATGAGACAAAACTCCAGAAGGTCGCCAGATTTGGATTCAAAGTCGAGATCCTGGCTCACAGCATCCCGAGTCGTTCCCGGGATATCGCTGACGATCATACGCTTTTCCTGTAGCAGTGTATTGCATAAGGAAGACTTACCCACATTGGGACGGCCCACAAAAGAAATGCGAATTCGAGACTCCTCAGCCAGATCCGGTTCCGGTACTTTACCAAGAGTTTCTTCAATAAATGCCCTCAGCTCTTTGATACCACGTCGATGTTCAGCTGAGGAAAATAATATCCCCTTAAGCCCGAGTTTGGAAAATTCGTGCATTTTGTAATCGTGCTCGGGAGCATCGATTTTGTTTACCACAACCCAGGCCGGTTTGCCACTAGAGCGTAAGTGCTCAGCTACTATTTGATCCAAAGGAGTAAGACCTTCTAATCCGTCCGTCACAAAGAGTACGATGTCGGCCGCCTGGATCGCAAAGTCCACTTGTTGCTCCGTAGCGGTCTGAATCAGAGCCGGAGTCATTTCAGGTTTTACCCCGATGCCTCCAGTATCCATCAAGGTATGGCCAGATTTGAGATCGTGGGATACGACATCCCGGGTTACTCCGGGCCGGTCATGAACAATGGACAGCCGACGACCGACTAGAGCATTAAATAAACGGCTCTTGCCCACATTGGGACGCCCAACCAGGGCTACACTTTTCTGCGTGAATTCCATGAAAAAAGCCGCCTGTGTTAACAACTCACCAGCAATAAACCAACCTAAAATGATTTTAGTTTAAAATACTCAAACTCCCAGATACCGAAATACTCAATTTCTGTGGTTTCTCCGAATCGCTCAAAAACAGGCTGCATCGTCAGCACAATCACATCGAATCCACGCACCAGAAGATCTCTAAAGTTGGCAGAATCCCACACAAGCGCGTGCTCTCTACGGTCAGTCACCTCTTGAATCTTCTTCCACCCATTCCGGGTTATCAAAGGCTCTGGACGAACTTATCGATCAGGTCGGTTGCTTGGAGCAGATTCTCGTAGCTTGTGGAATAACTACAGCGGATAAAGCCCTCGCCGCTTTCTCCAAACGCCGTACCAGGAACAGCAGCCACGCGTTGTTCTTCAAACAATCGAAGGGAAAAGGATTTCGAATCCAGACCCGTCGATTTGATGGACGGGAAGGCATAAAAAGTGCCGTTGGACAAGTGGCAGGCCAGTCCCGAGGCATTCAACTTTCGCACAATCAGATCCCGCCTGCGCTGATACTGTTCTTTCATCCGGGCTACCGAATCAGCCCCGTTTTCCAGAGCCTCAAAGGCCGCCTCCTGACTCAGAATAGGAGCACACAGCATACTGTACTGGTGCACTTTCATCATCGCTTCCGTCAGCTCGGGATTGGCGCAGGCAAATCCGATGCGGAATCCTGTCATGGCGAAGGCCTTGGAACAACCATGCAACAGAATCGTCCGGTCGCGCATACCTGGAAGGCTGGCGATGGAGGTATGTTTTCCCTCGAAGGTCAATTCGGCGTATATTTCATCGCTTAAAACCAGCACGTCCTTCTCCTGAGCAAATCTGGCTATTTCCAACAGCTGCTCGCGTGTCATAGTTCCCCCGGTTGGATTGGTGGGGAAATTGAGTACCAGCACCTTTACGCCTGGCTCCCAATATTCCCACAGACGCTTCGGGTTAAGGGCAAATTTGTCTTCCTCGGAGGTAGGTACTTTAACTCCCACTCCATGGGTCATCAAAATCGTAGGATGATAAGACACGTAACAGGGTTCGTGATACATCACCTTGTCGCCGGGATTGATCGTCGCACGCAGAGCAATGTCCAAAGCCTCCGATACGCCGACAGCGATCAGGATTTCTTTGGTGGGATCGTACTCCACCTCAAACTCCTTCCGCATGTACTTGGAAACAGATTTACGGAGTTTGAGAAGCCCCAGATTCGAGGTATAACCGGTTTTGCCTTTTTCCAACGCGTAAATTGCCGCCTCCCTTATATGCCAGGGTGTAACGAAGTCCGGTTCTCCGATTCCGAGTGAGATCACATCATCCGCCCCTTGCACCAACTCAAAAAATTCGCGAATGCCGGACCTTGGCATATCGCGAACATGATGGGCGACAAAGGAGGTTTGTTCTTTGATCGTGTTCACGGGCTTACCTTGGGTTTATCAGAATCGTCCACCACCCCCGGCAGCAAGTAGCCCTGCTCTTTGTAGGCGCGGAGTAAAAAATGGGTTGCGGTGGAAAGCACCCCTTCGATAGTCGCCAACCGCTCTGAGATAAAGCCAGCTACTGCGTGAAGCTGACGACCTTTTACTACTACAAGAAGATCGTATCCACCAGACATCAAGTAACAGCTTTCCACTTCGTCGAAACGGCTGATGCGCTCCGCAAGTTTATCAAATCCACCTTCGCGCTCGGGTTTGATTTTAACCTCGATCACCGCGCGAACCACGGCGTCCACCTCAGCAGAAGGATTTAATACCGGCCGCCAACCAAGCAGTATGTTTTCTTTCTTCAGCTCCTGAAGCTGGGACTCAACTTCCTCTTCAGAATAATTCAACACCTCGGCCATTTGCCGGGTGGTAAGCGATTCCCCTTCAACGAGTAACTGTAAGACCTTTTCCATAGAAGCCGCAGACCCTAGAGTATTTAATTTCTGAGTGCACGATTATTTTCAACCAGCATCCAGAAAAGAAGAACAGATATCGATTCAACGCTCCTTACACTAAAAATGAGAAAGCACCCCCTTACAAGAGTGAGCGCTCCCTGACGACTTCCAAAGCCACCTCCAACTGTTTGTCCTCAATGGGCTCAAACCCATATTTATCGGTAAAACCATCTTTCCCCAGCGCACTCAGATACCGCCGTTGCAACATAAGTTTCCGCAATTCCTCATCGGTCAGGGGAACCACCACGTCCGGTTGGATTCCATTCTTGTGGATCACACGTCCGCCGGGAGTAAAGAACATCGCCGTTGTCAGGCGCATGGCGTCGCCGCTCCGGTATTGGAAAATCGTTTGCACAGATCCTTTTCCGAACGTTCTGGTCCCAACCAAACGGGCACGATGGATATCCTGCAGAGCACCAGCTACAATTTCAGAAGCGCTGGCGCTACCTCCATTAACCAGAACTACGATCGAATAATCCACATCTCTCAGGGGAGTCCGCGCAGGATACAGTTTATCGTGCGACGAATCTTTGCCCTTGGTGTACACCACTGTTTCCCCTTTATCAAAAAACTCGCCCGCAATATCCACGGCCGCGGACAACACTCCACCGGGATTATTTCTCAGATCCAGAATCAATCCACGTAAGTCCTGTTGCTCCAAACTTTCTAATGCGACTTCGAACTCACCATAGGTCTTCGTCCCAAATTGAGTGATTCGAATGTAACCAATGCCCGGTTCAATCATGGCAACACCGCGCACACTATCCACCTTAATCACCTGGCGAATGACTTCCATGTCCAACTCCGTTTTCGAGGATGGTCTGAACACGGAGAAAGCTATTTTGCTGCCAGCCGGTCCTCGCAGCTTTTCAATAATTTCTCGATACCGTATGCCTGCCACAGATTTCCCGTTCACACGAATAATTTGATCCCCCGGCAACAGTCCCACTAACTCACCCGGGCTGTCCGCAAACGGCGAAACGATGGTCACCCGTTCATCGACCCATTCTACTTCAACTCCTATTCCTCCATACCTTTGCTCCGTTTCGATTTCGAACTCTTCCGCTTCTTTGCGAGGAAGGTACTCCGAGTTCTCATCCAGCGACCGAAGCATGTGTTCGATAGCATCCCCTGTCAGCTGTTGCGTATTCAAACTATCGGCCTGAACAAAATGGTCCGTTACCAACCGAAGAGTTTCAGCAAATTGACGAGTCTCGCTTCGATGTCGTGGAGAAAACCACTCACCTAAGATTTCTCCTAACGGAGAGAACGCCGCAACCGGGATTAAACCCGCAAAGAACACCAGTACAATAATTCCTCGTCTCATAACTTGATTCACTTTTTAAAGTAGACCCCTTAGTTCCAGAATATTTCCCAAGTTTTTCAAGCCTTTCAAGATGAACGAAGCCCAAGAGCATCCGGACTCTGTAAAATTAATTCAGAAACTGCGACAATCCAGTGGTCAGTCCGGGCAATTGAATTATAGAGATTTCAGCCGAATTGCCCTCTACGATCCGGAATTTGGCTACTACCGAAAAAATACCACCCGCGTAGGTCGAAGTGATCAGGCCGACTTTTATACCTCTCAAAGCCTGGGCCCTATTTTCGGAGCTCTGGTCACCGATGCCATCAGCCAAATTCTCGAAACCCACGTGGAGAAATCCGTAGCACTAAAAGACTGGACCCTGGTAGAAGTAGGTTACGAGTCAGAGACAGGCTGGTGGACGGAATCAGAATGTCCTTTCGCTAAAGTTGTGCGCATAGGACCGAGCGATGAGCCGGACTTTTCCGGTCGTTGCGTAGTCTTTTCCAATGAACTTTTCGATGCCCAACCATTTCATCGTATTGTCTATCTGGATAGTGAATGGAGAGAACTTGGGGTAGATGTAGCCGGTGAGGAGTTGCGGGAAGTTTTTCTGACGGAACTGTCATCCGAGGTAAAGGAATTTCAGTCTCATTTGCCACTCGGTACGGAAGAAGGCTACCAGCTCGACCTGCCGCTAGGTACACGCCCCCTGTTGAAACAACTCACCGGCTCCCGGTGGTCCGGACTCTTCTTGGCCCTGGACTACGGTAAATCATGGGATCAGCTCTCTCACGATTTTCCGCAGGGAACTGCACGTGCATATTTTAAACACAAACAATCACCCAACCTAATCGACCAACCTGGAATGCAAGACCTCACCTGCCATATTTGTTGGGACTGGCTGCAAGAAGGTCTCGATGAAGTTGGATTTGAATCTATCACTCTGGAGAGCCAGGAAGCCTTTTTTGTAAAACATGCGGGCAGTTGTATACAGAAGATCGTAACCGCAAACGCTGGCCAGTTTGACCCATTGCGACAAAGTCTGATGCAACTCATTCATCCAGCCACCATGGGTCAACAATTCCAAGTACTCTGGGGCTACCGACCGGAAAGTTATCTCGTAGATTAACATCAACCCCACGCATTTGAGATGCAATTTGCAAAAGCTGCATACCGGTTTCAGTGACTCTGGAACAAATTAGAAAACAAAAAAGGCCGCCGGGTAGGCGACCTTTTTAATCCTAATCTAGTGTTAATCAAATGGGCGACATTCCGGATCAAGAAATGCGCTTGCCGCTCACATTGAAACGAG
>JAPUIL010000760.1 GCA_027297085.1 Verrucomicrobiota bacterium
GGCTTTTGTCCCACTTCGCCTAACGGCGAGCGGGAACGCACATCGTTAAATATTTTCATATCTAGCACCCTCGCCGCAAGCAGCGGGGTATTCTCTTAAAATAAAATCCACAAAGGCCAGCCGAATTCATCCACTTAGCAAAGATTGGAGAGGATTGTATTTTCCCTTTATCGTCAATCCCAGAGAACAAGGTAAGATTATTGCCCGGGCCTATATTCTCGAAGGAAAACTGAACCGGCGAATTTTAAAACAGGCAATAAACTATGTAGTTAACCTCCACGAGCGATTGCGGACCTGTGTTACAAAAATAAATGGGGAATATTTTGAAGAAATTAAACCGCACTTGGCTGTCGACCTCCCCTTTATTGACTTATCCAAGCACCGCGAAAAAAAAGCGGCCACCAAAGCAAATGAAATATATATAAAGGAAGGCCTTAAACCTATGAACTTCCGGGTTCCACCCCTTTTGAGAACGAAACTTATAAAGCTCAGCAAAAACAGGTACTACTTCATATTCACCGCACACCATGCAGCGATTGATGGCCCCTCGCTAAAAATTTTATTGGACCAACTTAGTAACACTTACCAGGAATTGGTCAGGGGCAAGCAACCTTCCTCTAAGCCATCCCGCATCAGTTTCCTTCAGTATGAAGAAAGTTTCAATACGTGGTTCACTAAGGAAAAAGAGGAACGGATGTGTGCTTTCTGGAAAAGACAAGTCAGGCATAGCCAAGTTTTCCATTTACCATTTGAAAAAACTCGGTATCCAAGAAATTTTGATACGAGCCGAATCAGAGACTATTTACTGAAACCAACTTGGGCCAATCGCGTAAACGGTTTTTGCGAGACTCATGGTATTTCGCGGTTTGTCTTTTTCCTTACCCTGGCAAGTTTGTTAATTTCGCGATACACTGGCTGGTTATTGGCCCAAAATGCCAGCGCAGCGAATATTCGATCAAACTTTTTGGAGTCAGATATTGTAGGTAACCTGGGCTCGCAACTGTTTGTCTATCAGAAGCTCAAAAAGACTGATTCATTTATTGGACTGGCCGAAGTTCTTTCAGACAAAATTTATCAACTCCTGGAAAACAAACTATATCCAGTAAATCTTTTGATCCCCTTATTTCCGCCCTCGAAGGATAAGAATTTCGAAATAATGCGGCAGCTAAGCATTGTCCATGCCCCTGACACTCGAGATTCCATTGACTTTCCAGATGTTGTGACCACTCCGATTTCTCGCTCAACCACCCCCACGCTATTTCGGCTGGTACTCAATCTACGGGAGCCGAAGCACGGACTCATCTATTCGGTTCATTATCCACCCAATATCTATGTCAAACACGGTATTGATCGTATGGTTTACAATTTGCAGCAATTTACGCGAATTGTGATAGAAAACCCCCGTATAAGGCTCAATCAACTTCCGGATCTACGGGATAGAAAAGCTGCATCTAAACCTCTCAAACAATCAGAGAGGAACCAGGCCATCATGAACCTGATAGAAATCTGAACCTTGTAAAATCAGCGACAAGCAACATCCGTTTTTTCTTAACAGTTCAGAGAATGCGGTCATGGTAAGTGATTATGATCAAGACTTACCTCATCGGAATTGCAGTCTGTGCAACACTCGCTTTTCCCGCCCTGGCCCAGAAGGAAAGCGTAAACCCTGGAATCAACAACTCCTATTTATCTAAAGATCTAATTGTTGAGGAGTGGATCGAACGTCTGGAGAAGGAAGGTCGGGAGGTTTTCGATAATCGGGAAGCGATTGTGGCTGCACTCGGGCTGAAGCCGGGAATGGATATCGCAGACATAGGCTCTGGAACAGGAGCCCACCTCCCATTCATGTCGGCAGAAGTTCAATCAAGCGGTCAGGTCTTTGCTGTGGATATCGTGTCCAAGTTTCTGGCCCACGTGGATGAACAAAAAGCAAAGAACGATTGGGATAATGTTAAAACGGTTCTGTGCACCGAACGTTCCGTTGAATTACCAATCCGGTCGGTGGACATGGCATTTATCTGCAATGTATACCATCACTTCGAATACCCTTCAGATTCTCTGGAATCCATCCATCAAGCTCTTCGTTCAAAAGGCAAAATTGTCCTTATCGACTTCAAGCGAATCCCCGGCGAAAGCTCGGAATGGATTCTCGGCCACATGCGAGCCGGTCAGGAAGTCTTCGAAGCAGAAATCGTAAAAGCGGGGTTCAAAAAACTCGGTGAAGTCGACGACCTTTTAAAGGAAAACTACATGGTCTTTTTTGAAAAGACTAAGTAATTTGAATCATAAGTCTGAAACATCTTGGGATCTAGTAGTTGTTGGAGGTGGCGCCGCCGGATTCTTTGGTGCAATAGCCGCTGCCGAGGCATTTGGTGAAGCGCGAAGAATCCTGATCGTTGAAAAATCACCACAACTTCTGGGCAAAGTTCGTATATCGGATGGTGGTCGCTGCAACGTCACTCACGCCTGCTTTGAGCCCAAGACTTTTGCTGCACATTTTCCTAGAGGCGAGAAGGAGCTTATTGGACCTTTAAATCGATGGAGTGTCCAGGATACCATTGAATGGTTTGAGGAGTGTGGGGTTAAATTAAAAACC
>JAPUIL010000761.1 GCA_027297085.1 Verrucomicrobiota bacterium
GCCGATCAACATTTCTGGGGTGCAGAAATTGAGCGATTGGGTGTCGGAGAAGTTCTCAAGAAAAGGCGTTGGCCCGAACGCCTACACACCAAATTACAATCCATCGAGGCCAACCCATCCATCCGCGAAAAAGCCCTGCAAGTCCAAAAGATCTTGGAAGAAGAGGATGGCGCGGGTAATGCCATTCGAGCCTTGGAGATCTTCGTCTCCGATTTCCAAACACCGAGCCAAACTAGCGCCCAGCAGCTCGCCGCAGCTCAGTAACATTCGAGGATTTCAAAAGCCGTATTTGTGTTACCTGCGTCTTCGGATCATACCTTTAACAATCACTCATCACAATTTATCACTGTCTCATTAACTTCGAAGAGCCATTGGGCAACAAGCCCTCAAAAACTGACGCCATTGTCTCACCCCAAAGGCTCTCGACAAATTTAGCGAATCAGCCAAACAAACTTGCTGCGTGAGGATGGCGACTCAGACTTTTAGGCAAGAAGCTCCCGTCCAAACCATCAATCGTTAACCTCCAATCCTAGTGTCTTCGTATTTCTTTTTCAGGGATGAAACGCGACTAGCCCAACCAACTCTTCGACGTGGTAAAGGATCCCATGGAAAGCAAGGACCTCGCAAAAGATCCTGAACAGGAATCTCTGCTTCATTCCTTGGAGGAGGAGTTAAGAAGTTATCTGGACCCGGAAGCGATCGACCAAAAAGCTAATGACAGTAAGGCTACCTTGACCGAAAGCTACGGCGGACTGGATTAGGTGTTGAACGGTGGCGACAGAACACCTCCGATTCTTAAGAAGCGTGGATTATCAACGGTATTGGGAAAACATCAATATTCGCGGGATAGGAGAAAGCGAGTATAAGGACCTTCGTGCCCATATAGTGAATACGGATCGAAAACGGCAACTATTTTAAAAACACAAATCAAATCCAAAGCAAAATAGTAGGATGAATTATCCAGAACCTTTAACTCGTCGCGGATCATGACGAAGTTCGAAGATCGGGGAATAGAACAGGCATTTTACTTTTGAAAGGCCGCCATAGCAGCTATTTATCCGATGAGTAGCGGGGTTTATAAGCCTGCAAGCAAATACTATAAGACGGCCATCTCGTCAGCTTTGTAATTAGCCTGTCAAAAAGTACAGGAAAAATTCTCAAGGGCAAAATAAACAGCCAGGCGAATAGTGGATGGATCTTTGAGAGTGTCCTTTGCACCGCAGTAACTTTTTGACTAATCAATCCGCCACAATAGGAATATTCCTCCGCGATCAATCCAGCCAAATCGCACAATTCCTCAAGCATCTTTTCAGTATAGCCACGCCTGACATGCCAGCCCACTTCGGTTTTACAGAATGGCCCATTATCATAATCTGAAATAGATCGATACAGCAAATATGGAGTTGTTAGTAACAATCTACCTCCAGGCTTTAAGCAAGCTGCCATGTCTTTGAATAACTTTTTATCATCAATAATATGCTCTACGTTTTCCAGGCAAAGAACAAAATCATACCTACCTAAATATTCTCTTTTCGTATCAAGGATTCTGACATCCAGAATTTCGAAACTCGCATTGTCAGCGCCGCAAATTTGAGCACGTTCCGATGCAACCGTTTGGTTACGCACGTCCCAACTAAGCCCCAGTGCTTTGTAGCCACGGCGTGCAGAGCCTATTGTAAACGTTCCCGTCCCACACCCAACATCTAAAAGCGACTCCCCGTTGTTTGTAACTGGCAACCGCTGTTTCATCCAGGACCATCGATCAACGACAAAAGTATCACCGTGGATAAGCGTTGCGTGGAACCCAAATATCTTTGTAAGCAATGATTTATCCATGATAAAATTCCCGTATGTAATTCATCCCAACAGGCTATTTTGCGGCGGATTTGTTAAAGTCAATATCTTTCCAAAAACCCACAATGCCACGGTTGGCAACATAATCGAAGTGGTCCATACCATGCTTCTCATAGAAAGCGCCGCGACGAAAAGTCCAACCGACAGAAATCGCTTTTTGGCGACGTCAGCCGCCGAGTGGAGGGGCGATGGTGGTTACCCGACCACCTTTGGAGCAAGCGCAAAGAGGCGCAAGGCACCGAAAACTTTTGTAGGAAGACCATCATGGTTAAAAACAAGGTGGATAGAACGTGACAGACAAGCTTTTTTCTGTCGCGGGTTCGAATACAGGGCGCGACCAATCGGCTCGCCGGTCTGCCGGCGAGATTTTTCGGTGTATGGGTGAAACCGGAGAGGGTCAGTCCTGCCAGAAGATGAGCTCGGTATCGCTATTCCGGGTAGAGCGGCCGGTTACCCAGCCGCGCCCCGCAGACCCGGACGAGCGCAATTAACGCATCTGGTTCCGCAGTAACATAGGTTCGCTAAAGGAGGAGTTTCAACTGGAGAAAGAGGGGTTTGTGGACTATTCGCGCGGTGGCGGAGGAAACGCCCCCGAGAGGTAGTTATTGTATCGCTTTCAACGCATCGCATTCTTTGATGAACGGCGGTTAAGCCATTTACGCCAAGAGTCTTGGACGGCCTCCCGAAACTGATTTAGACTACGACTGTTTCCGTTGATACCGTAATAGGCGTAATGTCCTTTCACCTTTAGAAAGAGGCTATGTTGTTCCTTTATCTTGCGATGCCGGTTTGCCTTGCACCACTGGTCCAAGGTCGTGATGGCCTTGTTATACCACTTTTCATTAAGAATGCGACCGTGGTGCAACTCATTCTGGAAGCAGCGCAAGGCGCGCCTTCCTGCGAGTATCTGGATACTTGCAGGAGAGCGGAACGCTGCGAACTTCCATAAGGAGCGCATCCCAGTGGGACAGATGGCTTTGGGGCGGGTGCGTCGTTCGCGGCACTTGCCAGGGCCTGGGCCCAATCATGTGCCGCAGCCTTGCTCCAGCCCAAAATCCATTCTGCCACGGTCGCATTCTTAAGGAAA
>JAPUIL010000762.1 GCA_027297085.1 Verrucomicrobiota bacterium
GCTGGCATCGCCCCGAGATGGACGGGGCTTTCCCGGATCAGTTTGTCGCTCCGGGGGGTGAATTCCTTATCGAATTTGACGCCGATCCTGTTGGACTCCACCTCTATCACTGTCACTCGATGCCGCTAAAACGCCATATTCATAAGGGGCTGTACGGCACTTATATTGTGGATCCACGGGAACCGAGACCGCCCGCTCAAGAGTTGGTCATAATGATGAACAGCTTTGATACGAACTTCGACGGTGACAACGAAGTCTATGCGGCCAATACCGTAGCGTTTTATTACATGAATCATCCAATTCTGGTCAAAGTCGGCGAACTGGTGCGCGTGTATCTGGTCAATGTCACTGAATTTGACCTGATTAACTCGTTCCATCTCCACGGGGCCTTTTTCGATGTGTATCGGACGGGGACGCGCTTGCAGACGGATGAGTTCACCGATACGGTTATGATGTGTCAGGGGGAACGGGCGATTCTGGAAGTCACCTTCCGGTATCCGGGGCGATACATGATTCATGCGCATCAGTCCGAGTTCGCCGAGCTGGGCTGGATGGGTATCATTCAGGCAGAAAGCTCGCCAGTATAATACGTAGAAGGAGTGAGAAACTAATGACCGCGGATCCTCATCCCGAATCCAGAGATACATCACATCACGAGACGAAAAGTTTATTACGCTGGGTTTTTATCTTTTTGCCGCTTGTCCTGCTGGGCATCTTGATCGTCATCCTGCAGGCCTATGGCCCCGGTAAAGCCTTGCGTACCCATTTCCCGCCCGTGGAAAAAATCGCCTTTCAGCGCATTGTGCTCCGGGACCAAGACCTGACGGCAGAACGCCCCAAAGAGATCATTTTGCACATCCTCAACGATGGTCCCAGCGAGACGACCGTCGCCCAGGTGATGGTGGATGAAGCCTATTGGCCCTTTGAGATCAGGCCAAAGGCAACACTTAACCACCTGGAGAGCGCGCAGATTCATCTACTTTATCCGTGGGTGGAGGGTGACGCACACGAAGTCACCCTCATCACCTCAACAGGCGTGACCTTTAGTGAAGAGATTGCTGTTGCTGTAGAATCTCCGACCCCCAACTGGACCTATCTCGGCATCTTTTCCCTATTAGGGGTCTATGTGGGCGTAATCCCCGTTTTCATAGGATTGCTCTGGTTTCCGGCTATGAAGAATGTGAGTGCAAGAGGACTGAGTTTCCTTCTGAGCTTGACCGTGGGATTGCTCGCCTTTCTCGCGGTGGACGCGCTTCACGAAGCACTTGAAATAGCCGCTGAGTTACCGGAAGCCTATAAAGGTGTGGCGCTTGTCGTGGCCGGATTTGCAGGTTGCTTGCTGCTTCTGATGGTCATTTCTCGATGGGCGCGCACTCAGGCGGCACAACGCGGTGAGGCATTCCAACAGATGACGCTCGCCTACATGGTCGCCTTTGGAATCGGCTTACACAACTTAGGAGAGGGGCTTGCCATCGGTTCGGCATACGCCCTTGGGAATATCGCCCTTGGAGGCACGTTGGTGATTGGCTTTGCCATACATAATACGACCGAGGGATTCGCCATTGTGGCCCCGGTTGCGAAACAGCGGGTCGCTCTTGCCAACTTCATCTGGATGGGAGCTCTTGCTGGTGTGCCAACGATTCTGGGCGTGTGGATCGGCGGGTTTACCTATTCGGCGGTTTGGTCCGTGCTGTTTCTCGGTATTGGAGCCGGGGCGATTGTGCAAGTCATTTATGTCATCCTCCGTCAGATGGAACGCCAACCCGAAGATGCGGGGGTACTGATACCCAGCAACGTTGTCGGCTTGTTGGTGGGCTTTTTTATTATGTACGCGACAGGAGTTCTGGTCACATTTTGAATTTTTATCACCACTCAACAGAGGGAATGAAAGTGTTTGGGCCCAGTTTTCGACGAAGAGCTTCTCTGGTAATTGTCTGTGGTATGCTTTTAGTAGGTATTACACTCGTCGCTGGCGAGTCGATGCGAAGTAGGCCGAATACCGTCATCGAAGTCGTTGCGGAGAATTTGGCTTTTAGGGGGAATAATCCGACGCTTTATGCGGAACCCGGCTCGGAAGTAAAATTGATCTTCCGCAATGAAGCGCGTGGGATTGAACACCACCTTGTAATAGAAGGTCTCGGGGTGGAGACGGCCATTCTTCGACCCGGGGAGCGTGAGGAGATCATCTTTTCCGTGCCGATGCGAGATACGGTTTTGACCTATAGCTGTTACTTGCATCCAATAATGAAGGGAAAATTCGTGGTCGGAGACGCGAGTACCCTAAGTGCCTCCCAGGCCGCTACAACAAATTAGGCCACCGGGTAGGAGGTTACGAGTGATCAGTCAGACGATGCAGGACTACGTGAAGGCGATCTACAAGCTTCAAGAAGGCCGTGATGGGGTGGCCAAGCTGAATAAGACTATTGCCAAGAAGATGCAGATATCACCGCCTTCGGTCACTAGTATTATCAAGAAGCTCGCCGAGCAGCATCTGGTGAGGTATACACCGTACCGGGGTGTGGAACTGACGCTGGCAGGAGAGAAGATCGCCCTGGAGATGATCCGGCACCATCGGCTGCTGGAGTTCTACCTGGCGGAGGCGCTGGGCTACAGTTGGGACCAGGTGGATGCAGAGGCGGATAAGTTGGAGCACGTGATTTCCGAGGAATTCGAGGACCGAATCGATAAGGTCTTGAATTTTTCAACCCTCGATCCACACGGAGCACCCATCCCGAGTAAGGATGGTGCGATGAAGCACCGGGAGTATCTTCGCCTGGTGGAACTGCCAAAAGGCAAGACAGCGGTTGTTCGGCAGGTCAGCGACCGAGATCCTGACATGCTCCGGTATATGGGAT
This sequence comes from Verrucomicrobiota bacterium, assembly GCA_027297085.1. Lineage (GTDB taxonomy): Bacteria > Verrucomicrobiota > Verrucomicrobiia > Opitutales > UBA2995 > UBA2995. The sequence goes on from JAPUIL010000762.1 coordinate 2,856, forward strand.
CCCTGGGCCTGAAGCCAGGTGCTTGTGTGGAGGTGCGGGAGAAGGCCCCCTTCAGTGGACCGCTGGTGTTAAAAATTGACTCGAACGAGGAACAGGTCCTGGGCCTGGAGGTAGCCGACCACGTCTATGTGACGGTTACGTGATTACGAGAAAGCGTTTAGAGCCTAGCCCGTTGGGAAACACCGTGGCAATGGCCCTCATGAATTTCACCCCACCATAGTTTTTACCTGGGACTATGTTGTCACGGTTTGCGGAGCAGATTTCGTTATTGTGCATTCACCGAATAACGATCTTACCCACCATCCCATCTTCAGTGTGGCCGCGAATTGTACAATACAAGTCGTTGAACTCGCCCGCCTTAATTGGAACAAACCACCACTCGGCGGTGCCATTAGGATAAACCTCAATCTCGCGAATCGACCCTTTTACCTCGGCAATCGGCTGTCCATCCCTCCCATTGATTTGTACCTTGCGGGTAAATACGGCCTGTGACAGTCCTTCAGAAGAGAAATAGTGCTTCTGCGGGCTTGGATTATTCAGTATCAGTTTGTAGAGCCTGCCTGTCGTTAATCGAATCGTGTCCGGAAAGAACCGAAGAGCGTCGGTTTCACTCCCCAGCTGTATCCTGATTTCAATAGGCTGCTGCTTCGTTAGATCTCCCTCGGCTTGAGACGGGGAAGAATGCAGAGGTACTCCAATTACAGATGCGACGATTGAATAAACAACCGATCTTCTCATGATATATCTCCTTTCGCGAAACGGTTGTCAATGACGATTCTTCATCCTTGGTTTCCCATCGCTGATCCCTCGTTCGTACATTTCGCCTTGAGTTTCATGGACTGCGTTTTTCGGTGAAAACGGCCACTTGTTTCGGTTTCATAGTTGCCACCCGTCGGAGCGCAGCGACGCTGGTTGGGGTATGATGGGATAGTGGCTTTTTTGCGTCAAGTTTTCCGTGGCGTTCGATCCCCTCCAGGGGCCCCAGTACGTGCCATAAACTGGCCTGCAAATCGCAATGAATCCACGACATCGGTGAACGGATTGCTGCTGTGCCAGTTCACTGCCATTGGCATCCGACCCTGCCGAACAGCCCCTGAAATCGGAGGTCAAAAAAAGCGTGGACGACCTTAAAAACGTTTTAATGCGATTTGCAACTGACTTTATTGCACGCCTGGGCGTCCGGAAGGGTATCCTCCACTTCAACTGACTTTATTGCACGCCTGGGCGTCCGGAAGGGTATC
>JAPUIL010000763.1 GCA_027297085.1 Verrucomicrobiota bacterium
CGACAGCGAAGCGAACAACAAGGGCTTTTTAAAACGCCACTTTCAATGAGATTTATAAAGTGTCTATACATTTCCACAACTAACTAATTAATATTTAGATTAAACCTGCCCTTTCGAAAGCGTTTGAAACGATAGGGAAAAGTTAATATGTACTTGCTAAACGTCTCCCATTATCATGCAAAGAACTCTCGTTAAACACGCACTGGCCAGTGATGGCCCAGTGGATTCTATCCTCATTCAGGCTTGGGTCCGAACTCGGCGCGATGCGAAAAGTTTTTCCTTTCTCGAGCTGAACGACGGCTCCTGCTTAAAGAACTTGCAGGTCATTGTAGATGCTAACTTGCCAGACTACCTGCACATCGAAAAGGCGGCCACCGGCGCCTCCGTGGGCGTGACAGGGAAGCTGGTGCCCTCTCAGGGGAAAGGGCAAAGCTGGGAAGTGATTGCTGAATCACTCACTATTGTAGGAGAGTCCGGCACGGATTACCCCCTGCAGAAAAAGGGACATTCGCTTGAGTTTTTACGTGAGGTGGCCCACCTGCGGCCGCGATCCAATTTATTCGGTTGTGTTTTTCGAGTTCGGAGTCGCGTGGCCTACGCGACCCACCAGTTTTTTCAGGAACAGGATTTCCTCTACGTGCATACGCCGATTATTACGGCCAGCGATTGTGAAGGCGCGGGGGAGCTCTTCAGGGTTTCAACACTGGAGCTAAAAGACGTTCCCTTGAAAGACGGAGAGGTTGATTTTTCCAAAGACTTTTTTGGCCGGCCTTCATACTTGACGGTGAGTGGCCAATTGGAAGGCGAGGTATTTGCCACTGCTCTTTCTAACATCTACACCTTCGGACCTACCTTCCGCGCTGAGAATTCAAATACCAGCCGGCATGCCAATGAGTTTTGGATGATCGAGCCGGAAGTGGCGTTTTGCGACCTGGAGGGAGACATGGATTTGGCTGAGTCGATTGTGAAATACCTGGTTCGCGACACTTTGGAACATTGTAAAGAAGAGGTGGATTTTTTTAATCAGTTTGTCGAAAAAGGACTCATTGAACGGTTGAACTTTATTGTGGAAAGACCCTTCGTTCGAGTGAGTTACGCTGATGCAGTGACCTTGCTTCAACAAAGTGGCCAAACCTTCGAATACCCGGTTGAGTACGGCGCCAATTTACAATCAGAACACGAGCGTTACCTTACTGAAGTACATTACCAGTGCCCGGTCACTGTTTTCAATTTTCCACGGGAAATTAAGCCTTTTTACATGCGCTTGAATGACGATGAGAAAACCGTGGCAGCCATGGACGTGCTTGTGCCGGGTATTGGGGAAATTGTGGGCGGCAGCCAGCGTGAGGAACGTCTGGAGATCCTGGATAAAAACTTTGAGACCCATGGGATTTCCAAGGAAGATTATTGGTGGTATCGTGATTTACGCCGTTATGGATCCGTTCCCCACAGTGGGTTCGGATTGGGATTCGAACGCATGCTGATGCTCTTGACCGGCGTAGGCAATATACGCGACGTGATTCCCTTTGCCCGAACCCCGGGAAACGCAGAGTTTTGAGAGATGTTAGTGTAAAAAACCTGAGGACTTTACTTCTCCATCACTGTTAAATTTGTTATTCCCCGTGGACTCTGCTGCGGGGTCGGTGACTGAGGAGAAAGTTTGAGCACCCCTAAATCGGCAGCAAGCTACATCCTATACCTGGATATGCGGTACGAAGTGTAGGAGGTAGCTTGCTGCCGAACAGAACATCAAAGATGTCCGCGTCCTAGTGAAGAAATTAGAATGATAGGTAGAAAGCGAACATTTGATGCGATGTTTAGGTCTTTCATACCCTGTGGTCTTGATTCAAATTTCGTGGTCTTTCCCAAGTATGACTTATTTCAGTAAGGCGTTTTCTTCGATCATCGTCTCGACGACCGCCCTCATGTCTTGGGTTTTCCGGTACACTTCTAGTTGTCGTTCGGCGCCATTGGGCCGAGTTGCCATAGTACCAATCCATTCAAGTTCATTTCGGCATTGCAGCTTGTCGGCTGTGGGCAGAAGAAACTCCACCAGGTTCTCGGCTAAATTTCGCGATTCAATGGCCTGATGAGTGGTCGGATCAACCAGTGTGGAGGTCAAGCCGTAGCGACAGGCTTTCCACTTGTTTTGCTGAACCATGATGGGATGGGCATCGTGTTGGTATACACCCTCATCGATGTATTCCGACAAGCGGGCAACCAGGCATTGAATGAGTGCTGTAATGCCTATCACATCGTCAAGGTTGGGCGGCATGTCGCAGATACGCACTTCGACAGTTCCAAAGGTTGGATGCGGTCGAATATCCCACCAGATTTCACGGATGCTATTGATAAACCCAGTTTCGACCGAGTGGTTTACCACCCAAAGATACTCGCTCCAGTTGCGCATCAGCGGCGGGAGGCCGGCTGTCGGCAGGGTTTCCATGATCTTGCTACGATAAGAGTGAAGGCCCGTGTTACGGCCGCACCAGAACGGAGAATTTGCTGATAGTGAAAGCAGGGGAGGAATGTAGCGAAGCAAGCGATCCACCAGCATAATTGCTTTATCGCCGGTGTCGACACCCACGTGAACATGCATGCCAAATGTCACCAGCCGGCGAGCGGTGTCTTGCATCTTTTCAACCAGCTGAAAGTAGCGGTCGTTCGGCGTAATCTGCTGGTCATACCACGGTGAGAAGGGGTGGGTGCCAGCCCAGAACAGCCGTGTATCCAATCTTTCTGCTGCGTCATTGAGCAGTCTTAGCTTTCCAGCCAAATCCGTACGTACATCGGCTACCGTATGGCAGATGCCGGTGTTGATTTCCATATAGCATTGCATAAGCTCCGGTTTTATCCACTCACTGTCTACCTCGTCCATGGCTTCAAGGATCTGAGTGACCCCGCTTTTCAGAGCCATGGATTTTGAGTCAACGAGCTGGAGTTCGAGCTCTACTCCCAGGGAGTGGGCCCGGTTGCCATTGAATGATTTTGCCGCTAGGGCCATGGGTATTTCAATTGGTTGCAGTGGTTAGTGCGCAAAGGGCGAGTAGTTGTGATCCCAATACAAGTGCGTTTTCATCGATATCGAAGTGGGCGGAGTGGAGGCCTCGAGTTGGCCCACCAGGTTTGCCCACGCCGAGCCTTAGCATACACCCGGGGGCATGGTTAAGGTAATAAGCAAAATCTTCTCCTCCCATAGTAGGACGATCCATTCGGATGACCTGCTCTTCGCCACACAACTGAGCCGCCAAATTCATCCAGGTTTCTAATAGATCCGGATTGTTTGTCACGCTGGGCAAGTGATACCTTCGCTCAAACACTATGGTTGCTCCTGTCGCTTGCTCTACGTTTGTCGCAATTTCCTGGATACGATCTTTTATTTGGGCGGATCTTGCTTCTGTAATGGAACGAATCGTACCTCTTAATTTAGCGGATTCCGGAATGACGTTGGAGTTTATTCCGGCCTGGAAGACGCCGATCGAAACCACCGACGGTTCCGGCTCTTCGACCTGCCGCGGCAGTTGTTCGTAGATCTGATTTACCAGCTGTGTGCCGGCGGCTATAGGGTCAATCGTCTGGTGGGGACGAGCTCCATGACCACCGCGACCTTGAATGGTGATTTCAAACTCTTCGCAAATGGCGCTTAGAGGACCCGGCCGCGAGCTTACTTGGCCTGTGGAAAGAAATGGGTCCACATGCAATCCAAATACTGCGTCTACATCTTGCATAACGCCCCAACCTATCATTTCCAGGGCGCCGGTCGCGGTTTCTTCGGCCGGTTGGAAAATGGCCCGCCAGGTCAACACCTTCGGATGCCGGCGTTCGAATTCAGCCAGGGCTTTTACCGCGCCGACCAACATCGAAGTATGAGCATCGTGCCCGCAAGCATGCATCAGATTTGCTTTGGTGGAGCGGTAATCGACCTTCTTTTCGTCCTGAATTCGCAGGGCATCCATATCGGCTCGCAAAGCGATGCGTTTTTTCCCATTCTGGTAGGCGGCATTGGCGACCAGTCCCCGCCCGCTGGGTGCTATTTGATGATCGATTCCTTCTTCTTTTAGAATACCTGCGACCTTGTTGGTTGTTTCGTACTCTTCATTGCTGGGTTCAGGGTGCTGGTGTAGGTAACGCCTGAGTGAACGGATTTCCGGCTCCTGTTTCTGGACGATGGAATTCAGTTCTTTCCAAAGAGGGTGAGGCAGGTTTGGTGACATGGTTCGGTTCGATCGAGTGACCCCAGTTTGAGTCCACCCTATTGTTTCAAAAAATTGAGAAGTGATGAAGGGCAAGGCGCAGTCTGGAAATACGCGCGGGAGCGTAGTCACCTACGTGATCAAGCGTTTTACAGACTGGAACGCAGCTATGGTCCGGCATCCCAAGATTTGGAATCCGGGGTAGTGTCGGCCTACGGCCTCGGGACACGCATATCGGTTTTAGCCTTCGTACCGCGTCCTTGGACGACAGCGAAGCGAACAACAAGGGCTTTGTCATAAGGCCAATTTCTCTGAGGTTCACAAAGTATCTATAAATCTCCACAACTAAATGATTAATAATAAGATAATACCTGTCCTTTCGAAGGCGTTTGAAACGCTAGGATCTATTGTGGCCCTTGGCAACCTCGGACTCTACCTGTACTTCCCAAGGGTTATTCAAGTTGATCTTCTGACGGTGCGGAGAATTCGTTATAAATGGGTTGAGAAGCGCCTCGAAGGGAATGTGCCAATCGGTGAAGATTGACCGATACGAGTTCTCCCATGGATTCGCAGGCCTGGAAGGGTGAGTGCTTGTAATATTCGGCCAACGATGTGCGTAGCTGTTTTACCTTTTCAGGTGTGGACAGCTCAGTTGCGCGCATGCTTGTCAACAATGTTTCAAGTCGTATTCTGACGAGCTGCATGCGGCGGAAGATGTGCGATTGCTCCTCTCGTTGGTATTGGAGTGAGGTGGCTAGGTTGAGGTGCTTCGTGCAGAAAAAGACCAACTCGTTGTTTTCCTTAAAAAACTGCGGCCGGTAGAAGTTCAAGCGTCCGTTGAAAGATTGCTGGTCAAAGTCCATCGGTCGAATCGTCAATTGAATGTCCTCAAAATCCGGGGTGATATCTACTATGAAATTGTAAGACCGCATGTCTCCCAGCAAGCGTATGAAACAACGTTCATTGAATTTAACCAGTTCCTTGGCAATGCGGACCGGTTTGAGGCGTTTGCTATTCAGCCATTTGTCTACAAACATGTCTCCGGGGATGCCAACAATGTGTTCTTCTGCCAGCGTATTGTGATAGGTAAAGTAGTGAATGCGGTTCGGGGATAAAAGGTGTTCCAGCTCCAGGCCAAAGATACGGGATGCATCGGCTTTCTTTATGTAGTAATAATCCTGATTCTCGTTGAGTGAATTCACAATCCGGATACGGAAAGGGTTCGAATTTCCAAAGGTGCAGAAATCAATACGATCCACATACAAATGATCCATGAAGGTCAGGTCGCCAGCCGTTTTAAGCATAGCGTATATCTTCTTCAGCCCCTCCGAGAATTGCTTCATTTTCTCAGGATTGTAGACCACGGTCAACCAGAGTGTGTCGTTCCCGTCTTTATCATAGAGGGGCATCGCTTCTTCCCAATGCAGGAGTTGCGAGTATCGCACAGGCAGCTCTTTATCACGGTTAAACCGGGCAAGGTATTCCCGCAACTCATCGCTTATAGGATACGATGGTTTCTTATTAGTGGCGCGTCTTTGCTGACCTACTTTGCTCATTTTACTGCGTTCCATGAAAGCTGGCTTTGCCTGCGAAAGCAATCGGGAATCTGATTGTGAATGCGACACTTTCCCCTCGTCCCTCACTGCCCCCGTCCCTCGCCCCTTCTTCTTTTTTTGATCGACCCGGCAATGGCTTTTCCAAAACTCCACCTCCTGATGTCCACACCTCGATTTCTAACGTCCGGCCAGTGCAAGCAGATTGCCAATGAATTTGGCACGCCTGCCTACGTTTATGATGAGGCAACTTTAAAAAAAGCGGCGCGAGAGGTCTTGGATTTTGGAGGGCCATACGGGTTCACCGGGCGCTATGCCATGAAGGCCTGTCCGAATGGTGCCATCCTTACTTTGTTTCGCGATTGGGGACTTCATTTTGATGTCAGTAGTGGATACGAGGTCCTGCGCGCCATCCAGGTTGGGATACCTGCAGAAAAGATTAGCCTCAGTTCACAGGAATATCCTGAAAACATCGGAGAGTTGGTAAACTTGGGAATCACAGTCAACGCTTGTTCGTTGAAGCAAGTTGAATCCTTTGGTCAGGCCTTTCCGGGCGGTCGATTGGGTTTGCGGGTTAACCCGGGTGTAGGTTCGGGAGGAACGCTCAAAACCAATGTCGGGGGTCCTTCCTCCAGTTTTGGCATCTGGCACGAGCTGCTGGACCAGGTGGAAGTACTTACTAGTAAGCACGCACTGGAAGTATTTCGCATTCATTCGCATATCGGCTCTGGCAGCGATCCGGACGTTTGGGTGAAGGCAGCCGATCTTACCCTGAATCAGGTCCGACGTTTCCCCGGCGTTACTCATTTGAATCTGGGAGGCGGTTTTAAAGTTGGGCGGATGCCCGGCGAGGATTCTACCGATCTGGGTGTAGTCGGACCACCTGTCAAAATGGCCCTGGAAGCATTTGCTGCCGAGACCGGACGGAAATTGCATTTGGAAATCGAGCCTGGCTCCTACCTCACTGCCAATGCTGGTTGTTTACTGGCCACGGTTCAGGATAAAACAAACACCGGTGACAACGGGCACGTATTCCTGAAGCTCGATACTGGCATGACAGATATTTTGCGTCCGACATTATACGCGGCTCAACAACCCATGGCGGTAGTTCCTGTTTCTAATGAGCCTGCTAGTGAGGAAGAATCGGTTATTGTGGTAGGCCACTGTTGTGAATCGGGCGATCTCTTAACCCCGGACGAATCTGATCCGGGACTCTTGAAGGAGCGACGGCTTACCAAGGCCGAAATCGGTGACCTCTTCGTGATCGATGGCGCAGGGGCTTATTGCGCAGCCATGCCTGCCAAGAATTATAACTCCTTCCCGGAAATTCCAGAGTTGTTAGTGCGCGAATCGGGCGAGTGTGTGCTCATCCGCAAACGGCAGACCCTGGAGCAGGTATTCCAGAACGAAGTTCCTTTGATATAAACTCCTCACCAAGTTTGAGAAATGGGGGAAAAATTGTATTTTTCTCCAGAGGTGTTTTATCGGATCAACGTTTAGGTAACGTTAGAGCGATTTCTCTTTTCTTAGTTCGCAGTTTTGGCGGAGTTGAGATGTCGGGATTGACGACCGATAGGCGAGGGAGCGCACATTGGTGCGTAACTGAGCATAGAAGGAGTCAATACTCGGCATGTCAGCCTGAGGATGGGTGCAAATTGAATGTCCCAGAAGTTCGTTTTGGCACGACAGCTTCGAGACCTACTTTAAATGTTCATCACGCCTTTGCGCACATCCGGTCAAGACTGCGAACTATTGCCAGACGACAATATCGGCCACCCAGTTGTGCACCGATAATCCCCTGTAGTTGCCTACCTTGATCGCTCGAATGTTCACCGCAGCCTGTCCTTTGGCTTTCTTGCCACGCTTCTGGAAAATTTCTTTAGCCTTTTCAATATTAGTTGTTTTAGCCGTAACTTCGGCGATCTTTATGTAAGGTCTGTCTTCCGGCGCATTTCTGAAAATCTCAAACCTGTATTTTGCTACCCGGGTAGCCGAGGCTCCCGGAACCATCGTTACCGTGTACTCCACGGACTTTTTCCCGCAGCCAGACAAAAGAATCACGGCGAGGAGTGAGGTTAGGAAAAATAAAAAGGAACCCTTCATTGCAGGCTGGTTAAAACGATAGGCATCTAGAGTGTCAAAATTTCATTTGCTCGATTTTTCGACAGCTTGAATCGAGGAGTGTTTCCGTCCGGGGGTAAGTATGGCTTTCCGGGCCTCTAAATTTAATGAGTTGTAGCAAGTTGTTGTTGCGGGCTTTCGGCTGGTGCCTTCTGATTCGCGACGAAGGTTTCCAGGGCGCGAACGGCATTACCCGCGCCATCCTCTCCTTCCAAGACCTTTCGAATTTGCAGGGCTTTTTCGCGGATGGATGGGTTGGCCTCGATGGATTGTAATTTGGTGTGTAGGCGTTCGGGCCAACGCCTTTTCTTGAGAACTTCTCCGACACCCAATCGCTCAATTTCTGCACCCCAGAAATGTTGATCGGC
>JAPUIL010000764.1 GCA_027297085.1 Verrucomicrobiota bacterium
CGAAAACCATCCTCTGGAATGGCCCAATGGGGGTCTTTGAAATAGAGGCCTGTGCCAAGGGAACATTCGCCGTGGCCGATGCCGTGGCCGCAAATCAGGATGCCATCTCCATCATCGGAGGGGGCGACTCAGTCAAAGCCATCAAGAATAGTGGCAATGCCGACAAAGTTTCATTCATCAGTACCGGTGGAGGTGCCTGTCTCAATTTCCTTGAAGGAAAGGAATTGCCCGGAGTTTCTACTCTTGATACCTTAGAATCTTAAGACTTTTTAATCATGGAAAAGCATCGCAAATACATCATTGCAGGCAATTGGAAGTTAAATAAAACTGCAGGTGAGTCTGTTGAGCTCTCTGAAAGTGTCGTAAAGGAAGTCGGCGACCAGTCTAACGTCGAGGTGGTTCTTTGCCCACCATTTACTTCTTTGGATGCCGTATCCACCGCATTGGAAGATTCACCGGTCAAGCTGGGAGCTCAAAACATGCACCCTTCTGCCAGTGGCGCCTACACCGGTGAAATATCCGCCGAAATGCTACGGTACTTTTATGCGACCTATGTCATTCTCGGGCATAGTGAACGACGCAAGCAGTTTCAGGAAAGTGATGCCTTCATTAATGAGAAGGTGCTCGCTGCCTTTGCTAACAATCTCAAACCGATTCTTTGTGTCGGCGAAACCCTCGAGCAGAGGGAAGCCGACCAGACATTAGAAGTTGTTGATACGCAAATTCGAGGTGGGCTCGTCAATTTACCGGAAAAAGATGCAGAGACATTGGTGATAGCTTACGAGCCGGTCTGGGCAATTGGTACCGGAAAAACCGCTACACCGGAAATGGCGCAGGAAGTACATGCTTCCATACGCAACATCCTTACGGATCTCTTTGGAGATGAAGTGGCCCAGAAAGTCCGTATCCAATATGGTGGATCTATGAACCCGGGGAATGCCAAAGAATTACTTTTTCAACCGGATATCGATGGCGGCTTGATCGGTGGAGCAGCTCTCGATGCAAAATCCTTCGCGGAAATTGTGAACGCGGCCCGCGCTTTGGAAGAAGAATAATTTTTCCTGTTTACGAATGGTTATCGTTTTGTGTTAATTATGGCGTACATTCGAAAAACCAAAAAAAGTGTGTTTAAAAACCTGCGTTATTTAACCACTACCGAACGCAGTGACACCCCGCCAATGGACACCAATCGACACGAATCTTCCATGTGCCACGGCAACTTTATTATTGATTCGTGGTTTTCAAAGCATTTTTTAAAATGTTTGGGTTAACGCGTTATGTCCGAAAAAGATTTTAAAATCGCATTCATTGGCGCCGGCAGCGTCGGTTTCACTCGCAAGATTCTTCGCGATACCCTGGCAGTTGCAGAGTTTAAAAATATCCGGATCTCTTTTACGGATGTCTCGGAGCACAATCTTGATATGGTTACTCAATTGGCTCAGAGGGACATCGAAGCCAATGGTCTCACTATCAAGATCCACTCTACTACTGATCGGCGGGAGGCTCTTCAAGATGCCAAGTATGTGATTTGTGTGGTCCGGATTGGTGGACTTGATGCTTTTCAGCGCGATATCGATATACCATTGAAATATGGGGTGGACCAATGTGTAGGCGATACGCTTTGCACAGGAGGCATCTTTTATGCCCAACGGGGGATTCACGCTCTGTTGGAATTTTGTAAAGATATCCGCGAAGTAGCGGCGCCCGATTGTTTGATGCTCAACTACGCCAATCCTATGGCCATGAATACCTGGGCCTGTAACAAATATGGTGGGGTTAGAACCATAGGTCTTTGCCACGGTGTTCAAAATGACACAAAACTCATAGCCGAGGCTTTCGACATCGATGTCAAGGAGCTGGATGTTATCTGCGCAGGAATCAACCACCAAACCTGGTTTATATCTCTGAAGCATAAGGGCGAGGACTTGGCGCCTAAACTCCTGGAAGCGATGGAAAATCATCCGCAAATCCGTGAGGAGGAAAAACTGCGCATCGATATTTTAAAACGCTTTGGTTATTTCTGCACCGAGTCTAATGGTCACGTAAGCGAATACTTAGCCTGGTACCGGAAACGCCCAGAGGAAATCAACAACTGGATCAGCATGAATCGATGGATCCTTGGCGAAACCGGAGGCTACCTCCGAATTTGCACCGAATCCCGTCAATGGTTCGAGACCGACTTTCCTAATTGGCTCAAGGAGCCCCCATTTGATTACAAAGAAGAAAAACGGAGTCATGAGCACGGTAGTTGGATTATTGAAGGACTTGAAACGGGTCGCGTTTACCGAGGACACTTCAACGTGGTAAACAATGGTGTAATTACCAACTTGCCGGACGACGCAATCATCGAAGCTCCCGGCTATGTGGATGCCAATGGCATTAGCATGCCATCAGTGGGTGATCTTCCTCTCGGACTAGCCGGAATTTGTAATAACAGCATTACTGTGCAACGTATGGCGGTGGAAGCTGCGGTGCATGGCGATGTGGATCTACTTAAACAAGCAATGTTGCTTGATCCCCTGACTGGAGCGGTTTGTAACCCTCCTGATGTATGGCAGATGGCCGACGAAATGCTCATCGCACTTGAAGAGTGGATGCCCCAATACAAGGATGAGATCGCCAAGATCAAAGCCTGCCGCGAAGATGTTGGCTGGCCCATTAGGACCGGTGAAGGATATGAAGGTGCCGCACGGTTGAAACCTAAAACCGTTGAAGAAATGGCTGAGCACGCCGAAGATGCCCGTCGCCTGGCCGGAGAATCCGACCGTGGTAACCTCGATAGCGCCAGCGATTCCGTGAACCGCCTAATCAGGCACATGCGTGGTTGATCTCTGGATAATCTCTATTTAAAAAAGCGGACCAGTAAGGGTTCGCTTTTTTGTCTAGTTTAAGTAAAAATGCTATGGTTGAACTTATGAAACGCGTCCTGATATTTGGAAATTCGGGGTCTGGTAAATCTACGCTTGCTCATGCGTATGCGAAGCGTCCTGGAGTGAAGTATTTGGATCTCGATAATATATCGTGGAAGCAGGATCGGCCGGGAGTCCGGGAAGAGGACCTGGTTAGTATTATGAATTTGGATTCCTTTACAGCTGGGGATGAGCAATGGGTCATTGAAGGTTGTTACTCCGGCTTGATTGCTCATACAGCAAAGGATGCGACTGAAATGATTTTCATGAATCCTGGGATCGAGGTTTGGATTGAAAACTGTAAATCTCGGCCGTGGGAACCACATAAATACCCGTCTAAAGAAGAGCAGGACAAGAACTTGGAGATGCTTCTGGACTGGGTAAGAGAGTATGAGACCAGGAAAGATGAGTTTTCTTTCAACGAGCATAGGAAGCTATTTAGATCATTTCCTGGAAATAAGGTTGAACTCCTGTCCAACCAAGA
>JAPUIL010000765.1 GCA_027297085.1 Verrucomicrobiota bacterium
CAGATTTCTAAGCCTTGACAAAGGTGCTTTCACAATTCCAGTCAACATTTCTCTGAATGTCTCCGGATGAGCAATCTCACCGCCCAGGAAATATTTTTTAGATAGATTTTCGACCTTAATCGCCGTGTTACTCATTAAATATCGCCCTAGCTGTCCATTATCTAGATAACGTCCGAAAAACGACGTTCGACTTTAGTAAAATAGGCGATGCCGATAACAAAAATGGACAATGATAGAATTGTGGAACCGCCTAAAGCAGTCCAATCGAAACTCTTTCCAAGAAAAGCCGCACGGAAACCATCAATATAACCCGTCATCGGATTTAGTAGTAGTAACCAGCGCCATTTTTCCGGGATAAACCCCACACCATACACTACCGGTGAAAGAAACATCCAGATCTGGATAAGAAAAGGGACGACAAAACGGAAATCTCTATATGAAACCGTAAGTGCAGATAATAATGAACCTACACCAAGGGCAGTCAGCATGACACCCAACAGCAATAATGGCGCCATTAGTAGGTTGCTGGTCCATACAACATCAAAGTGGATCATTAATAAAAAAAGAATGACTGTTGAAAATAGAAAATCAACTAAACCACCACCAATAGATGCCATCGGGATAATCAATCGAGGAAAATATATCTTGCTGACGAGATTCGACGAACCTACTAATGAATTCCCGGAGGTAGATAGAGCATTGGCAAAAAATGTCCATGGTAACAATGCAGCGTAGACGAAAATAGCGTACGGGTAACCTTCGGAAGGGATCTTTGCTAGTCGTCCAAAAATTATAGTGAAAATAAGCATAGTCGTCAGAGGTTGTATAATCGCCCAGGTAACACCCAAAACCGTCTGCTTATATCTGACTTTGATATCTCGTAGGGCAAGTACCAGTAAAAGTTCTCTATAGGCCCATAGCTCCTTAAAGTCTGGCATATGCCAACCTTTTTGAGGCATAACACGAGTCACATGTTCATGGCTAAATAATTCCTGAACAATAGTGTCTTTCTCGCGGTCTTTCGGGGTCATTCTTGTTTCAATCAGGAAAAACGAGCCTTGTTGTTACTTACCCAAGCGGTCAAGTCCTGTGCTCCGTTGTAAACAGAGATCTCCGGTTCCCACGCCATCAGGTTTTTGGCATTACTGATGCTGCAAACAATCACCGGCTGATCACCTGGCGCCAGTCAACCCGACAAAGTAAGATTTTTGAACCGATGCTTCCTCTGAAAAAGAAAAGTATCTCCCTTAGTGACATCGTAATACCCAGCCCACCATCAATGTTAGTGGTATGCCCATTCACTACATCTTTACTATTGACTGCTGCCTCATAGCAACGGGCAAGATCCCAAGCATGTAATTCTCAATCCTCACGCGCACTCGAATATAATTGGTTGTTTCGTAAATACTGAATCCTGTTAAATGGATCTTGCCTCGTTAGTTCCTCATATAAGCGCATTGTGCTTGCACTGGCACCCAATCTTTTTTCGCGCTGTGCTTCATGCCAAAGATGGATCAACGGGAGATAGCCATAAGGATAGACCTTCTTGGTTTGTGCTCGTTCCCAGAACTCATTATCCTCACCGCCCCAGCCAATAAAGCGCTCATCAAACCCACCAATATCGAAGTAGGCTTGTCGGCCGGCACCAAAACTGCCACCCGCCTCGAGATTTTGTACAATCGCATCGAACTCGGGTTTCTTGCTGAAATCTCCAGTCTCCGCGAAAGCCTTGCTGCATCCATTACTCAAATAGAAAATAAATCGCTTAATATTTATAAAATCGAATCCCCGCTGATAGTAATGAAATAAATCTTTCGCATAAATAGCGGGAACCAACATGTCATTATCATGGAAAATCAGAAACGGCGACCTGGCGACCTTCGAGCCCACGTTAAACGCCCAGGAGCGGGAGTAACACATCTCTTTTACAGGCAATGGGGTATAAATATATCGAACCCAATCCGGCAAGTGCTCTTTTATGATTTCATTGTTATCCTGCTCAACCACTATACACTCGATGTGACATCCCGTTTGTCCTCCGATGGATTTCAGCATCGCCAACAGTATCGGTAGCCGTTCCGAGCCGCGGTGACCAATGATGAAACTCACATCGGGTTTTTCCGCGCTCAATAATTTTGTTCGTTCTTTCGAAAAGACTGGGAAATCCCTAGTTGCACGGCGGAACAACCAGCGACCGAACATTGGAAAGATTTTTGGCAGATAAAGATCTGATGTCCATTGCCAATTACATCTAACACCTTTACCATTTACTGACGACATCAATTGCTCTTTGCGATTCCTTATTCCTATCCATGAATGGGGGATATTGTTGTTATAGTTATACAATAGCTTTGAAATATAGAGTGGTAGATCGAACAATAATGCTCCAACATGTTGTTTCAATGTAAAGCCTTTACTCATATTCACAGCCAATAGAACTACCACTCATCATCATATTCTTGGAGCCTTTTAACTAAATAATCACTGCCATATCATCGAGTGCTGAATCAGCTTCTCGGACGAAATAACCATAACTCTCTAAACGATCTCTAACTTCAAGATGGTCGGCGGATGTCATGTGCGCAGTTTCAAAATGTAGGATCGAGGGTTTTACCTGCTCAAATGGAAACCATTCGAGCAGCTGGGCATCCATGCCCTCAGCATCGATCTGCAGGACATCGATCTTGCTGATCTTGAATGTTTTGAGTAGGTCGCCGAAAGAAATTGTTTCAACTGTCTGGCTTTGTATGTGCGCTGACAGTCCTTCTACGATTTCCTCGTGTTTCAAGACATGGTCAACACTGAAGCTTGCAAGCTGCTCGGTCCAATCCGGTAGTCCATCGATACCTCTTGGTATGTAGAAAATATCACGGGAACCCGAGACTTCATCTATCGCCATGTTGAGTAGTTTAAAGTTAGAAAAAGCTGCATAGCTGCCACACAGCTGCTCAAACGCAGAGACTTGGGGTTCGAGTAAAATTCCATGACAGCGGTGATTTTGAACGAATCTACTGATTGGATCATTCGATAATCCGTCAAACGCACCCACGCTTATGAATAGAAAATGCTGACTTCGCGCGTATTGAAACTCAAGCAGATCTTCAAATCCAAGGTTCAGGGCTTCTCCCTCGGACTTAATGAGAAATGGCCAGCGACGCTCAAGACGCATACCGCGCAATTTAGTAATTGTCGCCAGTGCACGCTTAGATGGAATGCGTCCTGTTAACAGCAGGTTTTGCATGAACCGTAAGATATTTTTTGTCACTGAATAGCAACCGTACCTGAGACGCACTCTCTAAGTTTTATGCAGACATTCTCACTAGGACTCAACTCGTCAGCGTGAAAATCAACAGAGTCGAACCAACACTCTGAAGGCGGCCACCCTTTATCGATAGTGATCTCGATAAAACGTTCGGCATATCCACATCACTCATTTATCTGCGTTTCATCTTGATAAATGAAAAATAAACACTTAACTTTACTGTAAACTGCCGCCAGCGCGTCCAACGCACCTCTGTTTCGCGCCGCTACGTCAAACTCCATCATATTATTAATTTCTTTATGCTTCGGCTTACCAGACCCGCAACCAAGATAAGGTTCCATAAAGACTATACACAGATTATTAAAGAAAGCGCTTTCCGTCATGAGTGCCTTCGGCACATAACACTTCGGGGAACCGGGTAAAATGTATTTATTGAACGCAAGAGAATTGCCCCAGCTGTCCTTTGCCGTCACTCTTCGAGGACTTCGTTGTATATCTCCATTGTCATGGCTGCGTTTTTTTCCCAGCCAAACTTTTTCACATGATCCAATCCCTTTTTTATCTGTGCTTGCCGTAGACCCGCATTTTCCAATAAGGCTTCAACCGCCTCTGCCAATCCGACTACGTTATCTGGAGGCACCATCAATCCCGCTTCTCCCACCACTTCCGGCAAGGAAGCCACACTTGACGTGACCACGGGAGTTCCACTGGCCATAGCTTCCACTGGAGGCAATCCAAAACCTTCGTACCAAGAAGGGAACAGCAGACAATCCACGGCGTTGTAAAGTTGGGGCATTCTATCTGATGGTAGGTTTTCTAGATACGTCACTTGATGCTGAAACGAACTGCTGGCAATCGCCAGATCCCACTCCGCACTACTACGTCCTAACCGAACAAGCCATATGGTGCTGCCATACTTGCGTTGCAAAAGCTCCATTGCTCTTATACTGCCAGCCTGATTCTTGTAGAACTGCTGGCCGGTGATTAACACTAACTTGACGTTCTCCTGCGGTAAACCCAAAGTGATTCGGCATTCCCTCTTTTTAAACACCGGGACAGGTCGAAAACTGGAATTAATTCCCAAATACACTACTGTGATTAACTCTGGTTCGCATCCACAGTGTTTCACAAGGTCATTTTTAGTGCTTTCACTGTTAGCAATAATGCGTCGGGCTTTCTTATAGTAGCGAGCGGTCCACTCACTCAACCATCGCCTTCGGCCGAGATCCACTCCACATATTTTCCCCATACCACCTAGTATGGGAATCACATCATGTACTGTGAGTACCGTTTTCTTTGGATCTAGAACCTGAAGTAAGTGCGCGTACCCATGATCAAGAATATGATTGAGCGTGCCGCGCGCCCGCCTTGCTTGAACGGGATAGGCGAGGTAGCGATTTACGCGCATACGACAATTACCAAATTCTGGAAGCCGCCTTGCTAGGCTGGACATACGTGGTCGAAATTCGTCAATTTCGATACAGTTCTGGTCCAGACGGCGCAGGTTGACCTTAAGATTATCTGCATATACCTCCATACTATTACGTTGCTCTTCCATGTAGCCACGAAATAGAACTAGCTTTCTTGGTCTGTTCACTCAGACATTGATTCCGACATTCTGAAATCTATAAGGTCTTTTCTTTCAGCGCGTTGGAAGAATGTACAACACAATCACTTGCACTGTTACACCTCTGCCGGCTTCTTCCGGGGAATAAAAAGTCCATCACGCCGGTTCGAGTAGCTCTTCGAGTCGTTTCGCTCTTCGGGCTCACGCTGCTCTGTTTGACTCTTGCCGGTATATCAGCACTCGGATATTCAAGATCCAGCAATTGATTCAGTGTATCGAGCAGAACCCATCGCGCTTGTAAGTACGAATGGCAACAGAACTAGATGCAGATTGTGATCTCACTACATCAGTACCTTTTGGCAATCATACGCGCCGGTACACCGCCTACGAGTGCAAATTCAACATCGCGACTAAAGACCGCCCGGTATCGACGACTGCACCTTGCCCTATCTTGACGCCAGGTAAAATTACGGCATTTGCGCCGACCCATACATCATCCTCGATCGCAACCGGAGCAGAAACACACCTCTGCTGATCAATTCGTTTGTCGATGGCTATATCATGATCATGATCTGCAATGAAACATCCCGATGCCGGCAGGACGTGTTCCCCGATGGATATATTTTCCGGGTAATCGATTTCAACTCCCGTACACACTAAGGAGCAGCTACCTATATGCAGACACGCACCATCTGCTACAACTTTCCGGTAAACATCCAGTTCCAGTTCTTCACGATATCAAGAGCCAGGCATCCGGATTGTTTAACCATGCATCGTGGCCCGATAGGAATCTTTTTTACAATTTCAACACCGCGCGTTGATACTAGAACCGTTCGCAGACGAGAACGTGCCATACGAAGCCGCTGTATCAAAGATTCAACAAGACTGATCATACCGTTTGAATTCCCGTCACCAGCAATTGATGCGAAAAACGTTTTCCTAGAACAGGCAAGCAGAGCAACAATCTGTCCAAGTTTCTCAGGGCTCCACCTGGCAAGATGCCATGAAGATATCTCAATTTCATATGACCTGATATCCACGGAGATTCGAAGTACGTAGTTTCAACTTGCGCAATGCCGGCTTGAATAAATATCTGACGAAGTTCTGTACCCTTGTAGGCAAAGAAATGTCCATCGCCATCTGCGGTAAACTGTCTGTGTTCCCAATTCTTCGGATCACCAAGCTCGATAAAGCTTGGCAATGAATTCATCAGATAATGCCAGTTAGGTGTTGTTACCACCAAGCGACCGCCGGGTTTGAGCAGTTTTTTCAAGACCGCTACCATTTCCGTCGGATAGACAAGATGCTCTACGATCTGGTTGGCGTAGACGAGGTCGAATTTCCCGCCGAGTTTCAATTCAAGAACATTGCCCTGTACGAAATCAATTTTCCCTTTCTCGTAACGAGAAGTGGCATAATCAAGAAACTCCTGACGAAGGTCAATTGCCATCACTCGATGACCAACTTCCGCCAGTTGCAATGCGAGGGTTGCCTGTGCACAACCGACATCCAGAATGTCGAGAACTTTGTCGGAAGGAGCAAAGGTTTTGTATTGTTCAAGCTGGTTGTGATACTGGTTCCAGATCTGGATTGCAATAGCATCGTCCCAGATCTCCCGCATATCATGCGTATATAGTGCAATGATCTCTTCCGGCCATGATGGATCGAAAACAGGAATCTTCACAACAAATCAGAATGCTGTTTTTAGATAGCGAAACAGCGCCTTTATATGGAGGGGGTTATTTTTGAGTGACTCTCTAAAGTAGCCGTGAGCTCTATCTTTGTTTTCATAAGCAGTACAACTCCCCAGGAAATAAAAGAAATCTGCTCTCTTAAAACGTTTGTTATTTCTTGCTCGATGAACCCCAAGCGTCTCAACCTTTTTAAGCAGAGAGGTCTCATCTCCACCGTTATTGCGTCCTCGAGCACACTCCAGAATTAATACCGCGGTGCTTATCTGTAACGCTCTTTTGGTACTGCTAATGGAATCGGGAGACAGTTCCGCCACAATCAGAATTTCCTGCAATGCGGCATGTTCTCCGTGCTCCACTAACCTTGTCCACAAATCCAGGTCTTGCGCGACGTGGAACTGCGAACGATATCCGCCCGCCTTTTCATAGACACGACGTCGAAACATAGTGGCTCCATGACTGGATGGTCCACGTATCTCTGCCAGAGTGTGTCGCCCTAACCCTTCCCTTGCCTCATCTTCAGACTGCATCACCTCATGAACACATTCGCCTTGAGGATCAACAAAGCGCGTACCGCACGAAACAAGTACGACTTCGGGATGACTGACCAGAAAATCGACTTCTTTTTGCAGTCTTTCGGGCAGCGAGATATCACCTGCATCCTGCCGGGCAATAAACTCGCCCCGGGCTTCTTTACATCCCCGAATCAAGGAACGAGTCAGCCCCCGGTTCGTCTGGTCTATGATTGTCAGCCGATTATCTTTTTCTGCGTATCGCCGCAGGATCGACGGGGTCTCATCTGTCGAACCATCATTGACTACTATAAACTCAACGTCTACGCCTTCCTGACTGAGGATACTGTTCAGTGTATTCACAAGCCTGTCTGCTCCGTTATAGACAGACATGACAACGGATACCTGAGGTGGTGCGTTCATTTTCTTAGACTATCCAACTTTAATGATCTGTTCCTCGTTGAATCTTTCGCACTTCATCTTGGGATCTCCTCTCGGTCAGAATACCGGGAAATCCCGCATCGCGCCTGGATCGGAATTCGAGAGAATGATTAAATAAGTTTTCACGCAGACGTCAGTGGGCGCATTCGTCTTGCCGCCGTATCAGGTAATCGCCTAGTACGAGTATGTCCATGTTTGTTCTCATGAAGCAATCAAAGGCTTCTTCGGGTCTGCATACAATTGGTTCGTTTTCGTTAAAGGATGTATTTAATACGATCGGTACGCCGGTCAAAGAATCAAATTCTTTGATGAGTTTAAAAAAGAGAGGATTAGCCTCCGCAGTGACTGTGTGCAGACGACCAGAACCATCGACATGGGTTACGGCTGGTACTTGTCTGCGCTTCGATTCTCTGATTTGTAGCACTTTCATCATGAACGGTACGTCGTCGTCTTGCTCAAACCAGTCAACCACTTTATCTCGCAAAATGGATGGAGCAAATGGTCGAAATGACTCGCGACGCTTGATTTTCGAATTGAGAATGTCTTTCATGTCTGCTCGACGAGGATCACCGAGTATCGATCGATTTCCGAGAGCTCTCGGTCCCCACTCCATCCGCCCCTGAAACCAGCCAACAACCAAGCCATTGGCTATAGATTGCGCGACTGCTCTGCATAGGGCGTCTTCAGCATCTATCCTCGTCACGGTACAAGCTGAATCACCCAGATCATTTCTCCTTGCAGAGAGAATGTCAGCGATTTCACTGTCATCGAAACCCGGCCCCCAGAAGGCATGAGGCATTTGCCCCCGATCAATGCCCTCATCACAGTCTCTCGCAGCGGCTGCAAACGCTGCCCCTACAGCGCCACCAGCGTCACCAGCCGCACTTTGTACATAAATATTTCTAAAGGGAGCATTACTGGTGATTCGACCATTGGCAACCGAGTTCATCGCACACCCGCCTGCAAGCACAAGATTTTTGCACTCGCATTGCTCATATGCCGAATTCAACAGGTGGAAAAGAGCCTGCTCATACATCCACTGTGCCGACCGGGCGATATCCTTATGTCGCTGGTCAAGCTTTTCATGCTTCTGTCGGGCGGGACCAAGTAAGTCTTCTAACTCCCGGGTATACAGCGTCTCAAATACGGGCGTACCCTCCGCCCAAGAATAGTCAATCTCATCCCGCCCATGTCGAAAAAAGCTGAGATTCAACTCATACCTGCCACCGTCTACCAACCTGACAATGTTGCGCATCTCGCTAGCATAGGTAGGTTGTCCATAGGACGCCAAGCCCATCACCTTGTATTCGTCTCCATAGTCGGGGAATCCTAGGTACTGCGTTACGGCCTGATAAAAAACGCCCATGGAGTGCGGAAACCAGATCTGGCTGATGAGATTAATTTTTCCATCCCCAGCATGGCCCCAAGCCGCGCTGGCGAAATCTCCGAAGCCATCAATTGACACGGCAACTGCTTCGTCAAATGGGCCCGCATAATAGGCAGAAGCAAGGTGAGCAAGATGATGCTCTACCCGGATAATCTTCCCGGTGAAGGTCTCCGAGGGGAATGATCGCATCAACTGATCTTTTATGCGCGAACGACGCAGATGGGTCCTGAATTTTCCGAGTAGCAGTGAAACTGTGGGGCGATGAAATAAAGTGTATCCGAATTTCCGACATAGATTTGATCCGGAACCTGAATTGACAGCCAGCTGAGAAACCTGGTTCAGACGAATACCGGCCGCCGACAAGCAATACCGAATCGATTCAGCCGGAAACCCCGCCCAGTGCTTGACGCGCCTGAAACGCTCTTCTTCAACACAAGCGACCAATTTTCCGTCTACAACAATGCAGGCCGAAGAGTCCGCATGGTAGGCGTTTAAACCAAGAATCGCTTTCATGCTGGGCAAGATACCCCCGTTGGAGGCTCAGAAAATTCACCCGAATGCTCTGAACCAGAGCGCTTTCTGAATCAACCATTCCGCAATCAACCGCTGCCAGGTGTACTTCAAGCCACGGACTCCATTGCACCAGAGTCCCTTATAAAGCAACAGATATACGGGAGAGAGAACAATACTCAATAGCGGGATGCGCCTAATTTTTCCACTAATCGGGAGGGCAGACCATGAGCTCGTTCTTATCTTTTCTGCCTCCAGACGGGCATAGCGAAGCTGACTAAGGTACCACCGGTCCCACGATTTTCGGTCATCATGAAAAATTGGATTTATGAGGGATCTGATCGAATCGTTCAGTAACAGTCGCTGCGTATGTCCGTCCTGAACGTATCGTCCGAGTTCTGCACGAAACAGCACGGTGTGAGGGGGATATAAGGACGCCCGCAACGGCATTCTGTCAATACAATAAATAAAATGAGCCTCGTACCCCGCAACGTCTCCATCTGGTTCCAGTTCCCCCAACTCACCCACCAACTCATCACTAAGTAGATAGTCCGCATCGAGTGCAAGTACCCAACCGTTTGTTCGTGCCGCGAGTTCAATTCCAGCATTCCACTGATTGGCGGAGCAGTCAAATGACCGCTGGTAAAACGATACGTTTGAGAATGACTTCGCGATCTGCTCCGTTCCGTCATCACTATGACTATCAAGTACGACTACTGATCTAGCCCACTTGAGTTTCGAAAGAACCCGGGGCAAATTTGATTCTTCATTTAAGGTTAGTACCACGGGGACGATTTGGTCATACATGATCGGCAACGATCGTTTCGTATTTGTCGACCATTTGACCGGCCACTCGACGCCAGGAGTAGCGAGTAGAAGCCAAACGCCGACCATTTGCCCCCATTTCCTGACGCCGATCCGCATCACCCAATAGCTTTCCGATCTCTCGACTTAGCGAGGTAGGATCACCCGCGACCACCAAGCCGGCTTTTGATTCCGCAATTGCCTCGGCAAGCCCGACTTCCGGAGTGACTACGACTGGGCAACCCATGAACATGGCCTCCAGCACCGACATTCCAAAGTTCTCGGAGTAAGAAGGCAGGATGAACAATTCTGCATCACGAAACAAACGCCACTTGGATTCGCCTTGTACCATACCTACAAAGCGAATCCGCTCTGCAACACCGAACTTCGTTGCCAGACGTTCCAAATTGCTTTGGTACGATTCTTCGTCATTGCCGGCAATCAAGAGAGTTGCATTCGGAACGTCTTTCCAGGCCTCAATGAGTCGGTCCAAGCCCTTTTTCCAGTTGATGCGCCCGAGGAATAGTGCAAACTGCGTGGTACCAGGGAAATCGTCAGCATTCTTAAGTGCGGAAACGTCTGGTCCATTGAGGCCATTTGGTACGGTCCATACTACCGGTAAGTCAAAGTCAAACCGGCGCAACCCATCTAGCTCCTTCTCAGCCGTTACATGAATGGCGCTTGCAGACACAAGTGTGTGGCGTTCAATGAGCTTTGTCCAAGCCAATTTCAACAATTTGCTTTTTCTTCGAACCAGATCCTTCACCAGCATGCCACGTGGCGAGACAACGTACGGAACACCAGACTGGTTGGCGACTCTGGCTGCAGCCCAAGTCGGCCAAAGAAAGACGGAGTGTAGGTGCACTAGGTCAAAACCCGGGACGGCCTGCAGCAGTGCTTTTTTCATCTTCGGGGACCAGTACAATCGCCGCAGGGTCCGGCTTGGAAAGTACCAGACTTGCACACCCTCTACGTCTACTGACTGACATAGCGCTACTTTGCTATTGCCATCCCCATCTACGTTTGTAGTAAAAACATGTACCTCATGCCCCAGTGCAGTCAACGCTACACACAATCCATGCACAGATCGGATTGTACCGCCATAGCGAACGGCCGGCAGGTAGGTCGGCACCACATGCAGAATTTTCACTTGGCGTCGAGAACCCGGCTTCGACCGAGAACCGCCTCGGCTGCCTTGACCGTTCCCTCCACGGTCATCTCAGGGGAGTAATCGCGCAGCACGAGATCTCTTGCGCGTTCACCCATCTTGGTCAGGCGACCGGGGTCCCTTGCCATCGATACCATCAGATTTGAGAGCGCATCAATCTCACCGAATGAGAAGATCTCACCAGTTTCTCCACGTCTAACCAGATCCAAGCCACACCCTGCCCGGCCGCTCACTATGACGGGCAAGCCACACACCATAGCTTCGTTGGCAACCAAACCCCATGTTTCGTCGAAATCCGACGAAATAATTAGACAATCCGCGGCCACATAGGCTGCCGTGATTTCGGTTTGATTTAGAAATCCGGCGAATGTTACGGGCAGTTTGTGCTCTTCTGTAAACTGCCTGGCCTGCTCCATCAGCTCGCCGGTACCCACGATGAGCAAATGTAGACTCGAGTTCACCGATAATGCGAGTTTCAGTGCAGCCAGTTGGTCGAGCACGCGCTTTTTGTGAGCTAGTTTTCCAACATATAGGTAGCATACGGAACGCTGCGGAATCTGCCAGCGAGCCCTCAGCATGTATCGCTCGGCCCGATGGTCCTTTGCCTGTTCGAGTACCCTCTTGTTCTCTACAAAATACGGACAGGAGAATAGCTTTGAGTCCGGTATTCCGTAGCTACTGTAGAACTTGTGATTAGCTTTTCCGATTACCAAAAACGCATCAAATTGCGATAGCAGAAGACGGTGAGCCAGTCGCACCAATAGCCCTCGTGGTTTTAGAGCGCTTGACTCACCACGGATCAAGCGCGGAATTCGAAGCCGGATGCAGGCCCAAAGTGCTTGTATCAGTGGTAGTGTTTGCCATCCGGTAAGAACCATAACGTCCGGACGATCTCGTCGAAGAACGTCGACCATATTGCGAACGCTACTCGAAAAAAATCCGGTAGTCCCCAGGCCCCGATTTTTATTGTCCAATACTTGCCATTCATAGCCGTCATACATCGGTATGTCCCACTTGAATGGCTGGTCAAAGCCTGCGCCCTGTTGTTGATCATCTGGCTGACAACAAAAATAGACCTTCACCTGAAGGCCCGGGCGATTCGATAGCGCGATGAACCATGGTATGTGATATTGAATGGGATGCGCCGCTACAATTGAAATTTTCACCACGAAGCACCGCACACAGACAAAAGCGGGCTAACCCACATACGCGGAGGTCTTGGCATTGACACTGGACCCTAATCGCCTACGGGCGTTCACGCTAAGAACCACCTCTGATATCGCCATGGAAAAGCCGAATATCCATCCCAGAATCAGCAATACAAACAAGTCTCCAAAAATTTGCGTAGCAACAATGAACAGCGGGATATTCGCACCAAGAAATGCTACAACCCCAAGGAAAAATGGCACGATGGGGTCGTCTAGCCGCGCGATCTCGGGTATTAATCGTCCCAAGTAAAATAACAGCGCACCCACAATCCAGAAGACGAGCACTAATCCGGGCACCCCCAGCTCAGCCACGATTTTTCCCAAACCACCTTCACCCGCGCCACCATAACGGTCGGCCCCGCCTCCAAAATGCTGTCCACCTTGGCTGGCTACACCTAACCCACCTCCGAAAAACCCGTATCCGTCCAGCGCCCAACCTATTGATCCGAGCCCGAGTTCGGCGAATCTATCGTCCGCATCGCCAAATACTGTCGCCCCACGCTCTACGTACACGTCAAACCGCTGTCTTTCTGCCGTCGAACTATCCAATACTCCAAGCGCGCCTACGACACCCAGTACACCCGCCATGATCGACCCGATTACCATCATCCTGCCAATCTCACGCCTGTACGCGAACAGCAGTGTGCCGTATATACCCGCGAATATGAGCACCTCCATCAACATCTTTCGGCGCCCGGTCATCAGTCCCACGGATAGAAGTAAAATTACCAATATGACAAACACCAACCTCGGCCACCGAACAACACCGGAAATCGCCAACACCAGGATAAGACTGATCGCCGCAGCAGCGTGCCAGGCAGCACCTTCCGTGCTTCGCAAGAAGCCAGGATAGGACTCCAACACTCCACCTGGCACATGGATAAGAACACCCGATCCGACCTCTTCGAGCAGAGGTGCCTCAAATCCACTGAAAGACAGAAAAATTCCACTTAGCATTAGCAAGGCACAGATCACGTAGAATTTGATAAAGCGGACCGCGGATTGAACGCGCAGCCCGTAGTAGTATGCGATCAAGAACCCCGGAACAGGTGCCAAGTATGACAACAGACCGATACCCACCAAAGCAAAGTTTCCGTAACGACCAAGCGAGACAAATGCCTCAAATGCGAGCCAGATCAGAAAAAGAATCAATGGAACTCTGACCGCACCTCGAAGTACTCGAATATTCGTAACGTTTACCAATCCGTACTGCCGTATAAATCCCACCGCAACCGCGCCTACAAATACCCCCACAACGACGACAAAGTAAACGGGTTGATCCGGGGTCACTTTCCTTACGACGTCAGAAAGAAATCCGACCAGGACGCAAATCAGCATACCGCTGCGCCAGTCTGCAACACATACTGCTAATCCGCCTACTGCGAGAATCGAGACTATAAGAAGCATACTAGGAAAAGTGAGTGAGAAACCTATTGTGATTTCTGAAGATCAATATGCCTAGGGCCCCGAACGAAAAGCCACAACGCCAAAACCACACCTGACAGTTCGGACAGAAGTGTAACTGGAATCAACCACGGTCGAGTCAAATGATGTCTCGTATGCACAGCGTATAGCGGGCCCAATACCATTCTCCTAAACCGGTGATGAGCCTGATTTACCATCAACAAATAGTAGTATCGACCTACGGAGTGCGCAGGCCATATCGATCGCAAGTGATCACCGAAGCTTCTAGTTCCACCCGTATTTGCTTTCAGATGATTCAAGCTGGCAGTCGGCTGGAACAAAATGCGTAAGCCAGCACGTAGCATACGATCGGCGAACTCCGCTTCAAAGCGATAAGCGACTTTTATGAAATTCTCATCGAAGCCACCCAGATCTAATGCCATTTGTCGCTTAATCGAAAAGTTCCCCCCCATAAATCGTTTGACGTCAGCTCGCATCCTGGAATTGAAACGAAACGCATCCGGATCACCCGACCGAACATCCAACCACGCACTTTCGCACGCGTCTAGTTTGTGTTCCCAAGGCTGGACTACCCGACCGGCGACGCATACAACCTCTGGATCTTCGTACTCTTTAGCATGCTCAACTACAAGATCGGATGTCAACTCGATGTCGTCATCGAGAAACAGCACGACTTCAGCTCTCGCTACCATCAGCGCATAATTCATGGCTTTTGGGATCGAGGGCTCGTTCAGCTTATGCCACACGATGCCGCCGCTTACTGCCAGTTTCTCAAGCGCGACTGCAGTTTCCGCTTGGCGACTAGTAGTTTGATCAATCACCAGGATTTCACACGCACGATGGTTCAGTGCCAATAGCTGATTCAAGGTGTTAAGCAAAGTATCTTCCCGATTGTATGTCGGAATGGCGACTGAAATGCTTGGAAAACTCATCGATATTTACTACGTATGGCTCTGTTATTTGAACAAGTGAGTAATGACGACAAAGAACGAAAATCACTCATCCGTGATAATCTTGAATCCACAGTACCGGCGTACTGAACTTTCAAGTTGCAGGAATCAGTACCACAGAATTCACTTTCTAATCCTATCCAGGTGAGCCGACAGGGTTCCCATAAGTCCCCAGCCAAGAATTGCGGCACCAACACGATAGATAAGAAAATCAAGTGACTTCTGCCGACGTATTCCCGACGCCGTTCGGGCCAATTCAAAAAGGGTCCGGGACTCAGCGGACAATCCTGCTGCACCACACTGTCGAGCGAGCAGAAAACACTCTCGCGAAAAATGTTGCATCTCGGGGCTACTAGTGGCCATCCCGGCTGCAATTGCATGCATATATATCATCTCATGTGCCCTAGCTCTGCTGGACAGCTTATCTGGCTCCAGGCTGCCGCCTTCGCTTAATCTATTTTCAGCATGCCCGCGCTCCTCTGACAATGTCTCCGGAACATAGTGAAGCTTCACGCCTTTTGCGGCGAAACGACAATCATATTCCCAGTCCTCCTCGTTAGTGATCTCACTCCAAGGACCAACACTGTCCACGGCAGACCGTCGATACATCGGTGTCGAAGTTCCCCACCATCGGCCTTGCAACATCGAAGGGAACAATGACTCAATGTGCTCGCCGGTCCGTTTCCATGCATCGTCAATGATATTTCCTGCCGGGTCTCGATAACGAGTTTTGCAGTAGCTGATTGCATAATTTGGATTACTGTCCAAACCCGCTACCTGCAATGCAAATTTTTTTGATAGCAACAAATCATCACTATCCAAGTACTGGATGTACTCTCCCAGCGCAATCAATCTTCCAGCTTCTCTGGCAAGCCCCGGTCCTGTATTGTCGGTCCTCAAGGCTCGAATATGCCCTGGATGGTTCTGATGAAGTGCCTTCACAACCTCCGGGGTGTCATCGGTAGAACCATCGTCAATCAGGATAATTTCTATGGGCCGATAGGTTTGGGCCAGCACACTCGCCACGGCCTCCCGGAGCA
>JAPUIL010000766.1 GCA_027297085.1 Verrucomicrobiota bacterium
TCACCGGGCCCATCTCCATTGGCTTTTGAAAGCCGGTTCAGACAATCAATTTGTAGAGGCGTGGAACACCAACTCTTCGAAATTTGATTATAAAAATGGTGAGATAAATCCGCTCCATCTAATGGCTCTCTACCGGAGAGAAAACCTACTCTCCCGCGTGCCCGGAATTGAAAAATATTCCAGGCTAAAGGATTCTTTGGGAAAAACAGCCGGTCACTATGCGGCGATGGTGGGCAATGATGCGTTTTTAAAGAAACTCCAAAATCCCGAGCGCACGATTGGCTATTTTGACGAGGAGAAAAACTATCCTATTCATCTGGCAGTTGAGCTAGGTCATTTCGAAATTGCCAAATGGATGATTGATACCTTTGACCTGAAAACAATAAACGAGGCGGGTTCTCCGAAACGCCAATCTATCCCGGCCAATTGGCCAATAAGCGCCTTCAAAGTGAGGTACAGCTTGTATTCATCGTCCTGGAAGATGGATCAGTGGATGATATTCGTATTATAAAAATGGCAAGTACTGCTTTCGGAGAAGCGGCCGTAAAGGCCTTGAAACAATGGGAGTTTGAACCGGGAATGAAGGATGGTAAAGCTGTCAAAACAAGAGTTAGGTTGCCGATGTTATTTACTTTGCGCCGCTGATAAAATTGGATGTTGGAAAATCCAAATTACTATCCTGTTCTTTTCCGGAGAAAGTATTGAGCGAAAAGCCAAAGAATAGGGGGTATACCGGCGCTCAGGACGATGGCCATTAGAGGGTTCGCGGAGCCAGTGGAGCCGATATAAGCGAAGACGAATCCGAGAGGGAGGGAGCCGCAGGCCATAGCCAGTAGAAACTTACTGAGGGGCATCCTAGTAAGACCGGCCATACAGGCCACGACTTCGGGGAGGAGAGGGAGCCACCGGGAGAGTACCACGATCCATCCTCCGGCATCGGCGAACAGGGTCATACCTCGGTGATAGTCCTTTTCGCCCAGTAATTTCTTGGCGACCCCTGGTCCTAAAAGACGGCATGCGGCATAGGCCGCGACACCTGCAAAGAAAGAACCGCTACTGGCTATTAGTCCTCCGATCACAGGGCCATAAACAAAACCCAACGCAGACATAACCGCGGTTCCCGGGATGGGCAGGATGAAATCGAGAAAGAGTAGTCCAACGCCTGCAGCCCAAGCCCATTGTTCGAATCCTTTGAGCCAGTGGCTTGCACCATCTATAGAAAATGCGACTTCCATGGCATCCCCCCATATGAGGAAGGGAATTAGAAAGAGGATGGCCAGGCCCAAGAATATCCAAAACAATCGCACTACCGAATGTTTCACCAAAATTGTCGAAAGGGGAATTCAGTTTTTGTTTTAATTACAAAAGTACTATAAATCAGAGTCCTATGGCCAAACCACATCCAGAATCAATTGATAGTGATGAACTCCCTCAACTGGCCCAGACTACTATGCAGGCTGCAAAATTTCCCTGCCTGGCATCCATGGATGGGGATCAGCCCCGGTTGCGGCCCATATCTCCGGTGCGGATGGATGGGTTCACCGTCTATGTGGCTAACCTGAGGCAGTATCATAAAACACAGGAGCTGGCTGCCAACCCGAAGGTGGAACTCTGTTACATGGACTCAGACCATAATCAGGTGCGGATTACGGGGGTGGCTGAAGTGCTTACTGATGAAACCATGCTTCAAGAGATTTGGGATAGTAATCCTCTTCTAAGGCAGTATCTGGGGACGCGCGAAAACCCGAATTTGATTGTCTATAAGATTGTGCCTAACCAGGTGCGCTACATGCGTGAGTGGGCGCTGGAATATTATGAAGTTCCCTTGGTAAAGGTTGAAGGATGAAGGCAGAAGGCTGAATCAAGCGGTGTCGTAGTTCAGGAGTTCTGAGAAGCGAGGGAGGATAGAGAAGGATTCAGGTGTCAATCGGTTTTCGATGAAAACAAGTTCGCGAGCGAGCCTGCCTTCGGGACAAAAGCTTCCGCCGTTGCCGAGGCTATGGCGAAACACGCCGGCAAGGTACGGCTAGCTCCTACAGTTGTATTTTGGAAGGAAAGTTGCTTGGGATTTCGACTAGGATGACCAGGAGAAAATATTAACCTAACCAATATCTGCAGCGAAGCTGCGCTCAGCTTCCGTGACTTCCAGAGGTATGTACTGGAAAGAAACCTGGTTTTTCAACAGGGCTGCCAAATCGGGCTTCAACGGGTTAATAACGGAAATATCTTCGACCATCTCGTTGAGGAATACTTCTTTGAATGCGAGTTCCCAGCGGGCATTTTGGCGCAATTCTACCAGCTCGCAACGCAGGCTCAGGTAATCAGCTTTAAAGGCAGATGCGATCGCGTTTTCTTTTACTTTTTTGCAAAGACGTTGTTGCTCCAGGCGATTTTGACAACCCTCCATGTTTTCTACCACTTTTTCCATACAGGCGTTGGTGGCGAAATCGAGATCTCTGGTTTTGAAGCCAACCAGGATCTTCCATGCATCGAAGAGTGGCTTACCCAGCTCGTATTTGGGAATGCGAGTAGCCAGACTCAGATTTTTGGAGGTCCAATTTTCCAAATCCCGTCCCACGACTAGAAACCGTTGCAGCGAATTGAGCAGCACTAGTTTCTGGGTCAAAAGGTCCTGAAAAGGAGCCACATTGACCGGGATTTGTTTCAAGAAAATGAAGAGCTGCCGTTCGAAGTCGGAAACACGCCGGATGTAAGCTATTCGCAACCAGAGATTATGAAAAATCTCACGTGCGTAAAACCGGATGCGTTCTTTTCCGTGATACCCGGTCACCACCAGATATTCGGTGATGAGGTCCAGGTATTGATCAGCTACGGAACGAAACGCGTCCCGGTTTCCCTGCGCAGCTTTGTGAAGTTGTTTTCTGAGGTCGCTGCGCGAAGCAGAGACAGCCGTGTTTTTTTTGCGGATAGATAGCCGACCCATGATAGGAATGGGGAGTTATGCTTAGACTGTTACTCGTCGTCTTTTATTCGACGGTCGAGTTCCTCTCGGCAGTCTTTTATGACTCGCAGCCAGATCTCACGAATATCAAACAAACGAATGATTGCATGAGATTTAAATGCTTTGAGTTGCGGATTATTTGCGGAATGAATGGAATCCAGAATATTGAAACTCTGGTTCAAGGATTTAAGAGCTCTTTTCAGCTCACTAACGGTAAGGGCATAATCTGCCAAGTCCAGTGATTGTAGTGCAAGGAGAGACTCCAATTTCCCATGGTTGATCGATTGTACCAAATCGAAGCAGACCTTAGGAGATAGGTTATTGTTTGTTTCATTAAGCAAAGTTTCCCAGAGGTGGAGGATCGAGTCGAATAACCCCTGAACGGC
>JAPUIL010000767.1 GCA_027297085.1 Verrucomicrobiota bacterium
ATTTCGTTGAGAATACATGGTTTATTCCTCGTCTAAATTAAATCCGCCGCCCAGGGCGACATAGAGATCGATTCTGTTTTGAAGGATGCGGTTGATTGCTGAGATACTTTCGCGACGTGTTTCAAAGGAGCGGCGTTCAGCATCGAGCACGGCGGTAATGTCCATTAACCCGCGGTCATATAATAGCCACGCCTGGGTGAGTGCCTTGGAACTCTGGTCGGCTGCCAGAATTAATTCTTCAACCAAATCCTGCAAATAGCCCCGGTTGGCAAGAGCCGTTTCCACTTCGCGGAAAGCATTCAAGATGGCATTCTCGTAGTTCGATACTTGTTCATTAAATTGGGCTTCGGCAAAACGTTGCTGCGCTCCCAACTGACCTCCCAAAAATATGGGTGCGGCTATGTTGCCTGCCAGCGACCAGACTGAGGAGTCGCCGTCGAGCAAGTTTCCCAGATCAGTAGAAGCCTGTCCCAGACTTCCGGTGAGTGTGATATCGGGAAGCCGGTTTTTTTTGGCTACCTTAAAGGTGGCTCCGAGTGCAGCCAATCTTCGCTCTGCAGCCAGCAGATCGGGCCGTTGTTCCAATAGTGATGCAGGCAATCCGGCCGGGATTGGCATCACCGCGGCAGGTAAATCTTTCGTCACCTCGATTTTTCGCCCCGGATAATCACCCACCAATGTTTCCAAGAGCCTGATTGCCTGGTCCAGGGAAGTCTCGCTGACGTTAATCTGGGCTCTTACAACAGCAGCTTGGGATCGTGACAGGCGCAAATCGAAAGCTTGAACCAATCCTCGCTGATAGCGGCTTTCCAGGACTTTCAGATTCGTATCGAAGCTTGCCGAACTCTGGACCGCAAGATCGTGTTGATAGAGCAGCTCCTTAGCATTAAACCAGGCTTTACTGATCTGGGCTACGAGAGAAAGCCGAAGCGCTTCTAAATCATATCCAGACGCCTCCATCATTGCCAATGTCGCGCTATGTTGATCGCGCACCTTTCCCCATATATCGAGCTCCCACTGAGAAGATAAAGACAGGCTGTGGGTCGAAGTTTCGAAAGAACCCAAGGGATCAAATAATAGCTTCCGCTTGTCGGAAGAAAAACCAATCCCCAAGCTCGGATAACGCAAAGCTCCGGCGATCTGAGCGTTCGCCTCGGCCTGTTGCAATCGATAGACGGCTGCCTGCAAAGACGGATTATGTTTAAACGCGGTTTCAACCAGATTCACCAGATTGGCATCTCCAAAGTCATGGATCCAGTCTTCCGCAAGTTCACCGGTTATTACAACTTGACTCCAGTCATCGGGCACGTGCTGCTGCAATTCGGGCAGGTCGTTCTGGGATTCAGGCGATTGCGTTACACACCCGGCGATGAGGCAGAGAGCTGACAGAAAAAACGCATTTGTGAGAGGTTTCATGAGTGGATCAGGCATTGAGAGCTCCCTTCAACTCCTGAAGAAATAAAGTCAATAAACTGGTCAAGAATCTGATCAAATTTCTCCTTCGAAAGGTTTTTCCCCCTAAGATTATCCATACGCGGGAAGTGCATCATCATTCCAACCATCGTGCAGACGACAAAATTCATTTGAATCGCCACTGCTTGTTCGTCAAGGCCGGGCAGGGCTTTTTGAAAGGCCAGGTAGTAGGCCGTGAAGATCTCATGGAAAACATCCCGATCCAGACTTTCAATAAAGCCTAGTGGTTCCGACATACAGCGCGCCATGGCACGGACAAACTGCCCCCCTTCTACCGTGAGCATTTTTTCCAAGGCCGGGCGAACCAGCAGGTTTACAAGAATGGGTATCGGCACCGCCTCTCCTTGATGCCGTTCCTGTTCCTTGTGCAAATTGTTTAAACGGAGCTGGTTGAGCGGAGTAATCCTAAATAGGAGCAGGTGTTTAATGAGCTGCTCTTTTGTTCCAAAATGGTAATTAACCGAAGCTAAATTCACCCCGGCGCGTTGCGTAATATTGCGGATCGATGCTCCAACAAAGCCAAACTCCGCAAACTCCGCTTCAGCGGCTTCCAGGATTTTTATCTGGGTATCATTCATTCAAACGTTTGATTTAAACGATCGTTTTAAAAAGTCCAAAATCGCAAAAAAGCAACCTTAAAATCGATTTTTCTTTATCCCGACTGGACCATCCTCAAGAAAGGAATGTCCCATCAAATCAATGAGTAATGACCTTTTCATGGAAGCCGCCATCGCCGACGCTCAATTAGGCGCTGAAGAAGGAGGCATACCGATCGGATCGGTCCTGGTTTATAACAACGAGATCATTGGTCGTGGCCACAATCGCCGGGTTCAAAAGGGCAGTTCCATCCTTCACGGGGAAATGGATGCACTGGAAAATGCAGGTCGGCAACCGGCACAGGTCTACGGTGAGTGCACCCTGTACACCACCCTCTCTCCTTGTTCCATGTGCAGTGGCGCAATTTTGCTCTATGGAATCCCCAAAGTAATCATAGGTGAAAACAGCACTTTTCTGGGAGAAGAGGAGCTCCTGCGGTCACGTGGGGTGGACATTTCCGTACTTGAGGACGCACGTTGTGTTGAACTCATGACAACTTTTATCCAGAACAACCCTACCCTATGGTTTGAAGACATAGGAACTACCAGTTGAAATCTTTTATGAAACAAATAAATATCTTTCGTATCGTTACACTCATTGCTGTCGGCATGGCCAGCGTAGCCGATGCCACTTTTTTCACAAACGGAATTAAGATCGGTGAAGTTGATCAGAATTCAGCCATCATCTGGACCCGATTAGCTCGGGACACCGAGTTCAATATGCAGGGGCATATGTTTGTCGAATATGAGATCGATACCGGAAAGAAGAACCAGGATGGAACACCGGATTTTGATATAGGTAGCCGGTACCCTGATGGAGCGACACTGGAGGACATGGCTTTCAGTTTACCCGGAGCCAAAGGGGAAGTCCGCCTGACTTACTGGCCTAAAGGAAAAATGAATGAGGTAGTAGAGAAAAACTGGATATCGGTGGATCCAAATCGAGATTTTACAACTCAGATTAAACTTACGAATTTAACCCCTGGCACCGAATACAAGATAGCCATGACCGGTAGAAAACAAGGCGGCAAAACTGCATCGATGGTAACCGGAAAATTTAAGACGGCACCGCCAATAGATGACGTAAAAGACGTCACATTTACGGTGGTAACCTGCCATGACTTTAATCGCCGGGACGACCTGGTTAACGGACACCGCATCTACCCATCCATGGCTCGCATCGTGAAGCCGGACTTTATGGTGCACGCCGGTGATATTGAGTATTATGACAAACCCAACCCCTGGGCCCGCAATCAAGAACTTGCTCGTTACAAATGGAACCGCATTTTTGCGCTACCCTACCAGGTCGATTTCTACCGCCAGTTTGCCACCTATTTTATAAAAGATGACCATGATACGCTCAGAAACGATGCCTGGCCTGGGCAGACTTACGGTGACCTGACCTGGGAGCAAGGTTTGGCCATTTATCGCGAGCAAGTGCCTATGGGCAAAAAGACCTACCGCACGGTTCGCTGGGGCAAAGACCTCCAGATCTGGATGGTTGAAGGTCGCGACTACCGCAGCCCAAACACTATGCCCGACGGTCCCGAGAAAACCATTTGGGGCAAAGAGCAAAAGGCCTGGCTGTTTAAAAGCTTCTCCGAATCGGACGCTACTTTCCGTATACTCATAAGCCCCACACCCATTGTGGGTCCGGATCGCACAACCAAAAACGACAACCACGCCAATGCGGGCTTCACATATGAAGGTAACGAAGTGCGCGAATTCCTAGGCTCCCAGAAAAACGCTTTTGTATTATGCGGCGACCGGCATTGGCAGTACGCATCCGTAGATCTCAAAACCGGAGTGCGCGAATATGCAGCGGGCGCAGGCTCAGATTCTCATGCAGGCGGATTTAAGCAGTCGCTTCGTACAGAGGCCCATAAATACCTGCAAATCAAAGGTGGATTTCTCAGTGTTTCAGTGAAACGCAAACAGGATACTCCCGTCATCTCACTGACGCACTACGATATAGACGGCAACTTGCAACATCGGGAGTCATTTGCCGCGGAATAGATAACTGCAAGATAACTAATACCCAAAATTAGAATTTATCCGATTTCCGTCACGGATTTGACTCACTTGAAAGATCCATTCATGTAAGGTAAGTCAAACAATAGACGACTCATATTTTAATCTGACAAAGACCATGGCCACACCTGAATTTCATTATGAGGACCCCTTTCCTCTCGGCAAAGACGAAACAGAATACGCGCTTTTAACCGACAAATACGTGGAAACCACTGAGTTTGAAGGTAAGCCAATTCTCAAAGTGCACCCTGAAGCACTTACCATGATTGCCCAAGCCGGAATGCGTGACATCGCCTTCTT
>JAPUIL010000768.1 GCA_027297085.1 Verrucomicrobiota bacterium
TAATCCTTTTGAATACGTTTTGTCTGGATCGTAAATATCGTCCAATGAATGGAGATAGCTGGATTTAAAATTGTGGCTCAGGCCCAGGGTATGACCAATTTCATGCAACGTAAGGAAATAAATAAACTCTTCCAATAAGCGTTGGTTTTCTTCCGTTGTGGCTCCCAGGGCCTCCAGTGCAAAGTTGGCGAACTGAAATTCGTTTTTAGCGTGGAAGGCTGCGGTGCATACCTCCGGATTGTGCTGAAAGTGGTAGGCATCTAGGGATGGATCTCCCAGTGTTTGACCTTCCCGGATCTGGCGACTGATGACTGAATGCTCAAGCATCACATCGGCGCCCAGGATTTCCCCGCTTCTGGGGTCCAGAAAGCTGGGGCCATAACCTCCATACTGCGGGCGGGGAGAGGAAACCCAACGTAAAACATTGTAGCGTATATCGCCTGCATCCCAGGCCGCATCGTCGGGCTGTATTTTAATCTGCAAGGCATTTTTAAAACCGGCTTGTTCGAAGGCTTCGTTCCAGGTCAGCGCTGCTTTTTCTATGATGGGCCTGAGCTCAACCGGGGTTGTATTCTCGATCCAATACACGATAGGCTCCACCGGTTCAGACAGCGCGGCGTCGGGATCTTTCTTTTTCAAGCGCCAGCGTTTGATCATGTCGCGATAGGGCACCGCTTCCGTCGATGACAAATCCGTGACCTCCTGTCCGAAATAACCCACCCGTGGGTCATCAAATCGTGGCTGCATCGGTTCTGCTGGAACAGCAATGAGGGAGTGTTGGATTACTACACTGATAAACCTGGGATCGGTGAGAGCTGAACTTCCCGAGATATATGGTTTCTTGTTCTCGAACACATACTCCACGCGCACATCCGTGTTTTCCGGATAGTTTTTAATCGTGCGGATTTTGGACTTATCTTTGCTGAGGTCACCCATGGAAAATACCTCGTGAGGTTTTTTTTCCGGATTGGGTAGGGGAGCAATCGGAATAAATGATTCCGACAAAAAAAGTCCATCAACTTTGATGAGTATCTGGCCGGTTTCCTCATTCTCGCTCTCAATTTTCTTTTCGAAGAATATGGAGTGGCTCACATTGGCATTGGCTGCGCGGGAAATAGCCTTATCCGGGTTGAAGTAAAAGCTGGTGTTCTCTTCAATAAATTCGATGTGATCGAAGAATCGTCGAATCACAAACAGTTTTGCGTTGTAGGTTATGTAGGATCCGCGGGTCAGCCAACCTGATTCTGGTGGTCCATTCTCAGCGTACGAGAAATACAGGTACTCTTTATCCAAATCGTCTTCAGAGAGGAGAAGTCGAACCTCACCCGTCTTTCGATCCCGGTAGAAGGTGAAGAGCCCTTCGATCAAATCACTATTCTCAGTCAGCTCCTCGATGGTTTTTTCTTTTTCCTCTTCTTCTGCTTCGTCTTCCGCGCCCTCGTCAACCACCTCTTCGGGAGTGGATTCATTGGTTTCCGTTTCCTGAGCAGCGAGAGTTATAAGTCCTAATGATAAGAAAAGTATAAGGAAGATAAGGGAGGTTGTTTTCATGGTGATTTATGGTTAGCTCTTCCAACTATTTTTACCACAGATTTTTCGTAATTCTCGTAGGCGATCTATGAGTAGCTTATTTGCGAATTGTATTTTAGGTTAATTCATCTACATTAGCAGCGTGGTGGAATACACATCGCCCAAAAATTCTACTTCCCCGAAAAGCGGTCAGCAAGATGCCGAGCGGTTGTTGACGCTGGTGTACGACGAGCTTCGTAAGGTTGCTTATTCCAAAATGTCGCTGGAAAGGTCGGATTTGACCTTGCAACCTACCGCACTGGTCCACGAAGCCTGGATACGGCTGGGAGGAGACAATCAACCTGCCTGGGCGAATCGGGCTCATTTTTTTTCGGCCGCTGCTGAAGCAATGCGGCGTATTCTTATTGAGCGAGCTAGACGACGGCAGGCGATGCGCCATGGGGGCGGTCAACAACGCGTCGACTCTGAGGAACTGGAAGGACTGCCAGAATCGATGAACGACGATAAACATGTCATCGATCTGAATGACGCTCTAACCAAGCTTGATCTGGAAGATCCTCGAAAAGCAGAACTGGTTAAACTTCGTTACTTTGTAGGTCTGACTATTGAGGAAACGGCAAAGACCATGGAGATCTCAGCACCGACCGCGAAGCGATGGTGGGCTTATTCTCGATCCTGGTTGTTTGAAAAAATGGCCGAACAGTGATCCATAGGTTGGCTGGATTGCGCGTTGATAGTAAATGCCTGCTTGAGATGAAGTGAGTGCCCGCAAACACGATATTGAGAGAATTTTCTCGGAAGCGATAGAGCTGCCGGAAAGTGAGCGTGTCCATTTTTTGGACACCGAATGTGGAGACAACACTGAACTCCGGCAACGCGTAGATGCATTGCTCCAGGCGCATGACAAATCGGATGGTTTTTTAGAAGATACGGGGCAGGATGCCTCTTTTGGTCTTGCTGATTCCCTTCGCGATTCATTGCCATCAGACGAAATGCCAGGCGATCGTATTGGTCGATATAAACTCCTGGAACGACTGGGAGAAGGCGGATGGGGAGTTGTCTGGATGGCCGAACAGAGCGAGCCGATCAGAAGGCGTGTTGCCTTGAAGGTTTTGAAACTTGGTATGGATACCAAGGAGTTCGTCGCGCGGTTTGAATCGGAGCGACAAGCCCTCGCCATGATGGATCATCCCAATATTGCGCGGGTATTTGACGGGGGTGCCACTGAGTTGGGGCGACCCTATTTTGTCATGGAACTGGTGCGTGGGATACGCATTTCTGACTATTGCGATCGTGAACAGCTTAATACTCGGGATCGGTTACAACTCTTTATCAAGGTATGCCAAGCGGTTAATCACGCCCACCAAAAAGGAATCATTCACCGTGATCTCAAACCGTCCAATATCCTTGTCACCGTTAACGACGGCGAGGCAGTCCCCAAGGTAATCGATTTCGGCATCGTTAAAGCCGCTCAACTTAAGCTGACCGATAAAACCTTGTTCACCCATTTTCATTCGTTTGTTGGCACTCCCGCTTATACCAGTCCTGAGCAGATGCAAATGAGTAGTTTGGATGTAGATACAAGGAGTGATATCTACAGCTTAGGCGTATTGCTCTACGAATTGCTTTCCGGGAAGCAGCCGTTTGATCCAACTAAACTTTCTGAGCTGGGGATCGATGCCATGCGCAAATTGATCAGCGAACAGGATCCACCACGACCTTCCGTGCAGGTCAATTCTCTTAATCAGGAGGACCGCACTCTGTTCGCGGGACATCGTGGTATGGAACCTGAGAAATTTCCCAAGGAACTGAAGGGTGATTTGGATTGGATTGTAATGAAGTGTTTGGAAAAGAACCGATCGCGGCGTTACGAAACGGTCAACGCCCTCGCCATGGACATCGAGCGGTACTTGCACCACGAAGCAGTTCTAGCTGGGCATCCAAGCAAACTTTACAAAATCAAAAAGCTGATCGATCGCAATCGCGTGGCTTTCGGTATATCAGTAGCCCTTGTGCTTAGCCTGCTGATTGGAACGGCTACGAATGCCTTTTTGGCGATCCAAGCTTTTAGGGCTGAGGAGCACGCACAGGAAGAGGCTCAGAAAACCGGCGAAATTTCCGAGTTTATAAAAGGTATGTTCAGCTACGTCGATTCACTGGTGGAATTGGGACAGAGCCAGGATGCCAATACGAGGATCTTGAAGGATACGTTGAAGGAAACCTTCGATCGTGCGTCAATGAGAATTGGCGATGTTTCACCCGATGCCGAAATCGAGATATACGACATTCTCGGTGCCATGTATTTCAAAATCCGAGAATACGCCTCGGCTGAAAAAATGTTTAGACAGGAACTGACTAAGCTCCGGGCAAACAGTGAGCGGGATTTCCCAAAACTTGCCCGGACAATGAACCACTTGTGCGCGGCTCTGGCTCGGCAAGGCAAAATTGAAGAGGCCGAATTACAAATTCAAGAGGCCTTGAATATACAGCAACAGCAATTGAATGAGGACGGTCAGAATGTGGCTCGATCGATGGTAAACCTCAGCGTCATTCAGGTAAAGAAAGCTGGTAATGTTCGACTGTCGGATAAGGCAAGGGAGGAGCAGCTTCTGAAGGAGCAGGAATCAATAGAAGCAGCCCTGGAGATCCAAAGAGAAGGGTGGGGGAATGAACATGAGGAGATTGCTGCTTCTCTGAACGAATTGGGTTTCATATTGGCATGCCAGGGTGGAGAAAAGATGGCGGCAGCCGAGGTGGTGATAAAAGAGGCGCTTAATATGAACAAAAAGTTGCTTGGGAATGAGAACCCCGCGGTAGCAAGCTCCTTGAATCTGTTGACTATTGTTCAGGTCATTCAGGAAAAATATGTGGAAGCCCTCGATAACTACCGAGCGGTCCAGACAATCAGGCAGAAACTCGAGGAAACGAAAGCCAGAGACGTTTTATCTTCTTACGAGGTATCCGTATGGGAGCATCAGAATACCGGAGCAGAGTCTTTGGAAGCCTTACACGATATTGTCGAATTTTCGCTCTTCGGCTTCGAACCAGACGACTTAGAGGTAGCTCGACTAAAAGCCATACAAGCCTTCACTTACATCGAAGAAGGCCAGTATAAAGAAGCAGAAG
Organism: Verrucomicrobiota bacterium; assembly: GCA_027297085.1. Lineage (GTDB taxonomy): Bacteria > Verrucomicrobiota > Verrucomicrobiia > Opitutales > UBA2995 > UBA2995. Next base: position 4,657 of record JAPUIL010000768.1, read on the forward strand.
AAACAGCTTTACTGAGTTTAGCTATCAGGGAAGAAAAGATTCCGGACCATTGGAGTTCCTTTTACGCAAAAAGTCTTTTGGGTGGTGCCCTGTTTGGCCAGGGTCGTAACGAAGAAGCCGATGTTCTGCTTACCCAAGGATATGAGGGCGTTAAGGCGCGTAGGGAACAGCTTGAAGACTTTCATAAGCACCGACTGAATGAAGCTCTATACCGGTTGATTTATTTTCACTCCGCAAGAGGCAACGCAGCTAAAATGGATAAATTGATTCAAGAAGCTACGTCCCTTGGGCTTGAGTCTCCACGGTGACCGGTCCCACCGCATTTGTTGCGGTCGCTCCTGAGTATGGGGCTGGAACGCAGCTCTTCGTGCATGCGCCAGTGCGCCGTAGCTTTGGCGAAGGCTGTATCGGTATGAAGGCGTTTGAAACGTTTGGGTTCAGTTGATTTTCTTATGAATGGTGGAGCTATTTGAAAGCTTGGAAAAAGGGTCTAATATTTGACTTCGAAAGAATAATAAATTTTCGGTGATCCAAAACCGGGGCGAATCACGCGTTGATTGGAGAACACAGATTCTCTTATGTCTCCAAAAAAATCACCACACCATTCATCGGGCCTCAAACAACTCCTGGGCTTTTCTTGCCTTCTTGTAATTTGTTCCGGCTGTTCAGTTCGTCAATTTGCAGTTAATCAGATCGGCAATGCCCTGGCTAAGACCGGAACCACCTTTACGTCGGATGACGATCCTGAACTCGTTGCACAAGCCCTTCCGTTTGGGCTTAAACTGATGGAATCGGTTCTGGCTGAAACGCCCGAGCATGAAGACCTGCTGCTTGCCACTTCCAAGGGGTACACCCAATACAGTTACGCTTTCGTCTATCTGGATGCGGTAAAATTGCGTGAGGACGATTATTACAAGGCTCGCAAGATGGAGCTGCGTAGTAAGAAACTATTCTTGCGGGCAAGAGAATATGGTTTGCGTGGTCTCGAGGCCAAGTCTCCCGGATTTCGCGCTGCGCTTAATTCCAATCCAAAGGAAGCAGTCCAGAGAGTCGATGAAAACAGTATGGGCATGATGTATTGGACTGCAGCTTCGTGGGCGGGAGCGATCAATGCCGATAAGACCGATGCCTATCTGATGGCGGACTTACCTAAAATTGATGCCCTGTTGGACCGCATGATCGAACTGGATGAAGCCTATGAAAACGGGGCTATTCACAGTCTGTTGATCAGCTTGGAAATGGTCAGGCTGGCCAGGGAAGGTAATCCGGAAGACCGGGCATACAAACACTTCCAGGATGCAGTTGAATTGTCAGGTGGTCAGGATGCCGGGCCCTATGTCTCTTACGCCACCGCTGTTTGTGTGCCAACCGAGAGAAGAGACGAGTTTATCCAATATTTGAATACGGCCCTCAGCATAGATCCATATGAGAAACCGGAACTTACGTTAACCAATTTTTTGATGCAGGAGTATGCTCAATGGCTACTGGATCATGAAGACAATTTTTTCTTACCACCTCTAGAACTGATAAACTAAAATGAAAAATATAGTATCCATAAAATTATTACGCGTTTTTCCCAGTATATTGTTGCTGATCATCGGATGTGCGTTGAATGCCGCTTCTATCAAGGTGGCGACCATAGCACCCCGGGGAACGTCCTTTCATAACCATCTTGAAGAGCTGAATGCCCAATGGTCCAAAGCTCCCGGAGACCCGGTGCGCATGAATATCTATGCCGGCACCCAGGGCGGAGAAGTAGCCATTGTTAAGCGAATGCGCAT
>JAPUIL010000769.1 GCA_027297085.1 Verrucomicrobiota bacterium
CTCTGCGTAACTGTCAAAACGGACATTCTCCAGGCCAATGGTTTGAAGCTTCTTTTTCGTCCACTCAGCGGCTTCCCGGTAAGCCGGGGTGCCAGACAATCTTGGCCCATACACATCCGCGATATAGCTCAGGGTTTCCAATACTTGTGATTGCTGAAATCCAACTTCTTTAATGCGGGCAATCACGTCGTAATCTAACTTCTCTTGTGAGAAGGCAGTGCCATACAAAAAGCTGCAATAAACGATAATTAGAATTTTTGGGAAATTCATTAGGTTGTGCAAAATAAAAAGAGGCTCTACCCAAGAAAATACTCAGGAAAAAATAATACAATTAATTTTGGCCGGGAAAATTGGACCTGTTCCATTGCAAATGATGTCCGTCATAAATAGCGGCTACTTGATAGTAATCAAAAAGACGCCGCCGGCCGAATCCCGGCCATACTTCCCACCGGCTTCGTAGCCGTCAATGTACTTTATCTCTACTATCGCAGCACTTGAAATATTTTTAAGTTCGTGCTTGAAACCGGACCGGGAGCCGTTGATATAAACGAGTGCCGGCATGCCACCAGCTGCCCCGGTCGTTCTCCTCGTGTCTCTATCAAGGAGATTAGGTCGAAGATAGCGTATGAGATCCCAGGCCGTATCCGCTTGGGGAACCGATGCAATTTCATCGGCCGTTATCAAATAACGGTCACGGTGCGCTCTTTGCCCTGCAGCACAGCCCAGAGACCAAATAATCAACAGGGCCAGGAATAACCTAAAAGACTTATACATGGTTTCCTCCTAGCGATCTCCAAAGAAAATCGCTGACAAGAAAAAAGATGCCCCGAGCTTAAACGGAGCATCTTTTGACTCTTGTTCAAATTTCAATGTGTTCAGTTTCCGGGAACGTTTGGATTGACGTTCGTTTCACTGCGTGGAATCGGCATATAGTTCCGGAATTTACCAGCGGGAAGATGCCATAAATTAAACCTGGCTTGATCCGCTATCCGGGTCCCTTTCATCCACAAGGTCTTATCCCGTTCCTCAATGAGCAACCCCAGAGCGCCGGTAATATTGTTTACCGGAAGATCGCCTCTTAAGGCAATTCCGGTGGTGCTTGCGCCACCAAGCGGGTTGTCATATGCAGCCATTTCAGCAGGAGTAATCTCATCCAGGCTATGAAAGGAACGAACGTTGTTGATATGGATCAGCCCGGTTGCATCATCACCGCCATTTATAGCAACTTCGGCCAGAATGAGCTCCATTTCACGCCAGTCGATGAGGAAAAACTCGCCGTCCCGGTTGTGATAGATATCCTGGCTTAGCCCAGTACCACTTGAGTAGTCTGCCCAGGTGCTGGTACGAATCTGGCCGTAGAGGCTCCGTATGGGTCGTTCCCAGAGCGGCAGACGTTCATCTTGGTTGGCAAGTCCTGCCCGCGGATCCACCGTGTCTCGATGCCCCGGCTGGCCGTCCCCGCCTTCGATGGGGCGGCCAAAACGACTTACCTTGCCATCAGCCACATCATCCGCAGTCAACTCAGAAAGAACGACGCCTTCTTTTGCATCATCAAGAACGTATTGCGCGAAACGAGGATGGGCACTGAACAGCGGGTCATTGCCTCTGCCGGCTGAGTTCCACATGTAATTCTCGAACCTTGAGGTATGAAAAATGCCAAACGATTCGCCCTGCTGCAAGCCACTCTCGGCAGCCGTCTTGGCTTGAGCATCATTTCCATCAAAAATATGTGTTCTGGCGATAAATGACCAGAGGACCTCATCTGGATTATCGACGTCACCGGGGTCAAAACCCATAGCGGCATTAAATTTATCGCGTGCTTGCTGGCGCAATTCCGTGGAACTGAAGAAGGCGCCAAACTCGCCGTTATCTAACTGCTCGCGCGTCGTAATTGGAGCACCGGGGGTATTCCCTTGTTCAGCTTGCGCTCCCCAATGGTCCGCAAGATACATCCGCATCAATCCACCGATAAAATTTCCCCACCACAAAGCACGGTCCCTCAACGCCGTATCATCAAACGAACCAATTGCCCCGACCCTCGCGACCAGGTCATCTGCAAAGAACCGTATCGTGTGGTAGTTATCCCAGTCGTTCTCATAAAAGTCGAGGTCAGCAGGACCATCCTGGACGAACGTAAAATGGTCTGGTGCACCATCAAACATGCCATGAATCTTTTCATCGGAATAACCCGCGATGCGCCATATCAGCCACGGCACACCTTCACCCTCGTCCGATATGCCATAGCCCCCCAGCACCCCGGTAATGAGAAAGGGCACCTGGTCTTCAGTGGTGAGTAGCTCATCCTCGACCCGACTGGTGAGGGGATCGACGCCATCAACAAAACTCTGGCAGGCGGCCAGGCAAAAACTCAACACAAGCAAAGCAATAAAGTATCGAGTTGTATTTAACTGTTTCATTGTATTAGCTCCTTTATAAAGTTATAGAGCGTTCATTTTCCTGAATTCTTTGCCAAGATCACTCGCTAGAATGTCAGGTTAATAAAAAAGCTGACCGTTCTACTTGGTGGAATGGTCCCCGATTGCATCGCACTCTGTGGACCGGCATCAAAACCCAGAGAATTAATCTCTGAATCAACGCCTGTAAAGCCACCTACATGGCGCGTGAATTCGGTGCCGTCCTCGGTGGTCACAGTGTCGGTAGAGGGATCCCGTTTCAACCAATTCTTCAGATTCGTGCCGACGATGCCAATTCGCAGGCCCTGAATATTGCTGAAGAATGAGGAGTTGCGTAGGAATTTATCAAAACTGTAACTAAGACTGAGCTCACGCAGTTTGAGGAAATCGCCGGGTTGAATGGAATTGGCATCAAAGAAAGGACTCGTTGCGGCCCATAGATTAGCTACCCTTTCATACTCGGGGGTTCCGGGAGTAAGCGCCGCCAGGCCGGTACCGGTATCGCCAAACCCGAGTTGCTGCGTCCACTGGTCCCAGTCCAGGACATTGGTGCCATCTCCGTTGAGCCAATCCGGATTATCCGTGCCATTAAAGATCATATCCACTCTTTGCTCATTGTATAGAGAAAAACCGGTCTTCCATGACAGCAAGCCATACAGAGTAAAGCCGCCGGCTGTCAGATTGGTACTAAAACTGCCGATATAATCCGGGTCAGCATCGCCGAGCAATACCGGACCGGGAGTATCATCGAAGCCGTAAATCACACCGGCCGCAACGACTTCACCCTGAGTTGGCGAGAACTCAATATCATCCACATTGGTGCCATCTGAGAACAGGGCGCCCAGCGTCGCCGGGTTGAAAAATGAACCCTTCGGCATACCTTCTTTGTAAACCTGGCGACCGCCACCCGGGCCCTGACGAATCTCATTTGCACCACCCATATCCGTAACTTTATTCTTTTGAAAAGAAGTGGTCAAGGTGAAGTTGGTTCTCCAGCCACCGAGTGCTTTTCCTGCGAAGTTAGCATGCAGCTGAGCTTCCCATCCTGAGCCTTCAATCTCGCCGATATTGAATGGCGGATTGTCAGAGGTCAGACCCGAGGACGGAACATTTTCTCTCGGCACGATGGAATCGGTGGTATTCTGGCGATAGTAGGTAAAATCCATGGCATAATTGGCAACTTCCGCTTCAAAGCCAATCTCCCACTCCTTCACACGCTCAGGCTCGAGGGCCGGGTTACCGATGGACGAAATGCCAGCGCCCACGCCGAACTGGGATTCCTGTGCTTCCCAGAGCAAACCAATACCGTCCAATCTACCGGGCAAAACACCGGTTTCGCCATAAGCGGTTCGAAATTTCAGGAAGGAGAAGAAGGAGGGTGTCCAGTCAAACCTGTCAAGACGAACGGCCAATTTGGCAGCCGGATAGGCGATACTCGAGGTGAGCGCCCCCAATACGCTGGCATAATCCTGCCGCACCATCAGCGTCGCAAAATAGGTGTCATTCATTGAAAAAGTCTGTTCTGCGAAAATGCCTGCTGATCTGAAGTGATTATTTGTTTCCTCTATTTGACCGGCCTCAGCACCGACGCTTATATCTGTAATGAGCCTGGTAGCAAACTGCTCTTTCTCCGTGATGACTATTCTCTCTCTTTCATCAAAAAGCTGGGCCCCTATGGTTGAGGTTGCCTGGATCGAGGACCCCAAATCATACTTATAGGATAAATCCCCATTGTAGGTAACGGTCTGGCTGTTACGTTGGGCAATACGCCTCAAACCATCTCGATCCCTTCCTTGCACTTCCCGTGTTGTTGGGTTTTGCGTAAAAATAATTCGATTATCCCGGTCATCAATGCCGAACGTGAGCCGGCCGCTTAAATTTTTCAGAGGACTGTCGCTCTCCACGAACGGCGCAAACTCCGCGGTCACTGAGCCGGTATAACTGTTAATGAAGCTCTCATCACTTCGGGAGTCCCAAAATGACGGCCTGGTATTTGATAAATTTCTCTGGGTGTCATATGGATACCGTTGAAAAACAAGAAAACCAAACTCGTCCCCACCACGACTTCTTGACGGCAGATCGATTTCGGTATCAGTAAACTGGGAACTCGCCTTAAGGTTGAATTGTGGGCTGATAAAGTAATCGACATTCGCCCGCAGATTGGTCTGCTTGAACTCGTTTCTGGGTGTGTGATTCTCCTCATTATTCCGGTCTAACGACAGATACATCCTCATTTTGTCGGTCCCGCCTGAGAGACTCACGCTATTCTTAACGATCGCGCCCGTTTGAAACCAATCATTCAGAAACTCAAAATTTCTGAACTCTTCTTCGCCGAGCGTACGCTGGTCGTGATAACCAAAGGTTCCTTTATAATTGACGGTAAAGTTTTTTCCAGATCCTGTGGCGA